>CAYGOW010000009.1:0-6825 GCA_964351425.1 uncultured Roseivirgaceae bacterium | reverse complement strand
TAATGACAGGGCACTGATAGTCGGTCGACGAACATTTGGTAAGGGACTTGTACAGGCGCCGTTGGACCTGAATGACGGGTCCGAACTTCGCCTGACCATTTCCAGGTATTACACGCCAAGTGGAAGATCCATACAGAAACCCTACGAGGACCTGGAAGACTATTCGAAAGACTTGCTTACGCGGTATGAGAATGGTGAATTCTTTTCGGCAGACAGTGTGCATTTCAATGACTCATTGAAATATCAAACCTCATCCGGACGGATCGTGTATGGCGGCGGAGGCATTATGCCGGATTATTTTATTCCGCTGGATACTACCAATACCCATGAATACCTTAATCGGTTATTCACCAATAACGTCGTGCAGGAATACACTTTCCAGTATGTAACAGAAAACAAAGAAAAGCTGGAAGGAATGGGATACGATCAATTCTTAAGTAACTTTACTGTAACAGACGGCATGCTGGCTATGCTGATACGTGTCGGGGGGAATAATGGAGTCAAGGCGCGCCCCAGGGAGTTACAACGGGAAAAGAAACATTTTCAACTTCATCTGAAGGCGCAAATTGCCCGCCAGGTTTGGGACAATAACGGCTTCTATCCGATCTATAATGAGGATAATGACATTCTCCAGCAAGCCATTAAATTATTTGACCAGGCGCAAAATTTAGACAGATCAACCTTATAACATGTACTATCATTCACTGGGTGAAATACCACACAAGCGGCATACGCAATTCAGGCAACCCGATCAAAGTTTGTACAAAGAAGAACTTGTCAGTTCGCTCGGGTTCTCAGGCATCTATTCCAACCTGTACCACATATATGCCCCAACGCGCATTAAGGGGATGCTCAAGCCAAAGCCCTTACACCACGAAGTCAATACTGATTATGGCCTGAAGCAAACTCATTTAAATACTTCGGGTATTAAGGAAACAGGCGGTGATTTTCTGGATGCGAGAAAAGTACTTCTTAAAAATTCAGATGTTTCGATTGCATTGTGTAAACCTTCGATTCGTACGATGGATTATTATTACAAGAATGCAGAGGGGGACGAGGTAATTTATATCCATGATGGTGAAGGATGGCTTCATTCCCAGTTTGGAAGCCTGGAAGTGAAAAAGGGTGATTACGTGGTAATCCCCAGAACGGTAATTTACAAATTTGAATGGAAGAGCGAAGGCCCGCTGAATCTGTTGGTGGTAGAATCAGCTTCACCTGTTGAAACACCTCGACGTTATAGAAATGGCCTGGGCCAGTTATTGGAACATTCTCCCTTCTGTGAACGGGATATACGTCCGCCGTCCAGGTTGATAACGGAAAAAGAAAAAGGGGAATACAGGGTGGTGATTAAAAAACATGAACAGCTGCACACCTACCTGTACGATCACAGTCCGTTCGACCTGGTGGGTTGGGACGGTTTTCTCTGGCCATATGCCTTCTCCATCAATGACTTTGAGCCGATAACCGGCCGAATTCATCAACCACCTCCTGTCCACCAAACCTTTGAAGGACATAATTTTGTTATCTGTTCTTTCGTTCCGCGATTATTTGATTATCATCCGCAAGCGATTCCTGCTCCCTACAACCATTCGAATATTGATTCGGATGAGGTGTTGTTCTATGCCGAAGGGGATTTTATGAGCCGCAAAGGCATCTCACGCGGGTCATTTACTTTGCACCCGGGCGGATTGCCCCACGGCCCACATCCTGGCACAGTCGAAAAAAGTATAGGCGCCAAAGAAACCCATGAGTTGGCGGTAATGGTAGACACTTTCAAGCCTCTCTACCTGACTAATCAGGCAATGGAATACCTGGATACTAATTATCCAATGAGCTGGACGGAAGACTGATACGATGGAGATACTTTTGATTTTACTTGGTTTAGTAGTAGGTGCTATCAGCGCATGGTTGATAACGAAGTATAAATTCGAGGCCAAAATCCAGCAAATATCAACTGAAGGACGATTGGAACAAGACCGGTTAAGTTCTGCGAAAGAACAGCTTCAGTCTGTTGAAGAGGAACTTGGCAAGGAACGGGAGAAGACCATGGATCTTAATGCACGGCTTACTTCTTCACAGTCGGATTACAGGCATCTTGAAGAAAAGCTCAAGGAGCAAAAAGCTGAATTGGAGCAGATCCGGGAAAAATTCACGCATGAGTTCAGAAACCTGGCCAATGAAATTCTTGAGGAGAAAAGTAAAAAATTCACTGATCAGAATAAAACCAACATAACTCAGTTACTCGACCCGTTAAAAGAGCGGATCGAAAAATTTGAGCAGAAAGTCGATCGTTCGAGTAAGGAATCACTTCAGTGGAACAGCGCCCTTCGCGAGCAACTGAACCACCTGAAGGAGCTAAACCAGCAAGTCACCCGTGAGGCAGAAAACCTGACGAAAGCTTTAAAAGGTGATTCCAAGCGACAGGGTAACTGGGGTGAAATGCAATTGGAAGCGATCCTGGCAAAAGCCGGCCTGGAGAAAGATATTCATTATTATAAAGAACAGAACTATAAAAGTGAGGATGGGAGGAACCAGCGTCTGGATTATATCATTCGTTTACCGGATGAAAAATTTCTTGTACTGGACTCTAAGGTATCCCTGACCGCCTACAGTGAATATTTTGAGGCCGAAGGAGACGAAGGTCAGAAACGCGCGATCAAAAGGCATATGGACAGCGTGTATGGACACATTAAAACGCTGAGCGAAAAGAATTATCAAAATCTATATGATATTAATCAGCCGGATTATATCATGATGTTTGTGGCCAATGAGCCCGCGCTGAGTGTCGCGCTGCGAGAAGATCAGGCCTTGTATGAGAAGGCCCTGGACAAGAATATTGTGCTGGTTTCCACGTCGACGCTGATGGCCACGCTACGGACCATCTCATATATCTGGAAACAGGACTTGCAAAATAAGAATGCCCTGGAAATTGCTCGTCAGGCAGGATCCCTGTATGACAAGTTCACCTCATTTACGGATGATTTGGTGAAAGTGGGCAAGCACCTGGATCAGACCAAAGGCAGCTACCAGGAGGCGGTTAAAAAATTATACGATGGAAAAGACAACCTGATCCGTAAGACCGAGCGTCTTCGTGAACTTGGCGCCAAAACAAGTAAACAAATGGATCAGCGATTACTTGACCGCGCAGAAGAATAAAGAGCCATGCATATCACTCCGGAAAATAAATTCAAGCGCCTGATTGTAGTCGGCGATCGAGTTCTGGTCAAACCACTTGAACAATCTGACCGTACGGAGAGCGGACTTTTTTTACCTCCCGGAGTTCGGGACAAGGAAAAAATCCAAACCGGCTATATCATGAAAACAGGACCCGGCTACCCGATACCCATGCCGTCGGAAGAGGACGAACTTTGGAAGGGAAAGGACGAACAGGTAAAATATGTTCCGCTACAAGCCCAGGAGGGCGACCTGGCTATTTTTCTGCAAAAAGGTGCTTTCGAAGTGATGTACGAAGGCGAAAAGTATTTCATTGTGGCCCAGTCTTCGATTTTGATGCTGGAACGGGAAGAGGAGCTTTAATTATGGCCGGGATCTCTTTTGATAATATACGCGTGGGCAATAAGTATGTCCTGAGAAACTTTGACGATGTCTATGAGTTTGAGGTAATGGAGCGATTGAGTGGTGCCAATTACAAACTCAAGGATTTACACACCCTGGAATGGTACGAATTGGACGACCTGATCCGATGGGGTAAAGGGAAGGATTTCGAGGTGAATGAGAAGTATTAGGAATGGATTAATTCCGCATATTCCCGCGCAAAGTAGGTCAGGATTATATCGGCTCCAGCTCGTTTTATAGCGAGTAATTGTTCATAAATAACGGCCTCGCGGTCCAGCCACCCGCGTTGAGCTGCGGCAGTCAACATGGAATACTCCCCACTTACGTTATACGCCGCAATAGGTAAATCAAAATTATCCTTAAGAAGTTTTATAACATCCAGATAGGCCAGTGCAGGTTTCACCATTAAAATATCCGCCCCCTCTTCAGTATCCAGTTGAGCCTCAATCAGCGCCTCCCGTTGATTTGCCGGATTCATTTGGTAGGTCTTCTTATCTCCTGATTTTGGTGCCGAATCCAGGGCGTCACGAAATGGTCCGTAATAGGCACTGGCATACTTGGCCGTATAGGACATAATAGAGGTATTTGTAAATCCGGATTCATCCAAACGATCCCTGATAAACCCGATCCGGCCATCCATCATATCTGACGGACCAACCATATCCACACCTGCGTTGGCCTGTGCTACGGCCATCTTGCCCAGTACCTCAAGGGTTTCATCATTCAGTATGTTGCCCTTTTCGTCGACGATGCCATCATGACCATCGGTACTATAAGGATCCATAGCGACATCCGACATCAGGCAAACAGATGGAAACTCCTGTTTGATCCTCCGGATGGCCCGGAGATAGAAGAATGAGTCATCGTAACTCTTCGTGGCCATTTTATCCTTATACTGCTCATTCACCACCGGAAACAAGTCAAAAGAACGAACCCCGACTTTCAGGCAGGCTTCTATCTCTTTCAAGATACCTTCAATACCCATTCTGAAAATCCCCGGCATTGATTCTACTTCAACACGACCATTTTCTTTTTCCAGCAGGAACAGGGGAAAAATCAAATCGCGCGCGTGAACCTGGTTCTCCTGCACCATTTCACGAATAGCTTCAGTCTTTCTGTTTCTTCTGGGTCTGGAACGCATAGTTATCCCTTTTGGAAGGAAGTAATTGTCTTTTCAATGATATCGCAGCATTCATGCAATTCCTCTTCGGTCATGACCAATGGAGGAGCAAACCGAATGATATTTCCATGCGTAGGTTTTGCCAGTAATCCATTCTCCTTTAACGCCACACAAATATCCCAGGCGGTTGAACTTTCAGGCGAATCATTGATAACCACCGCATTGAGCAATCCTTTACCCCTAACCAGTGATAAGAGATCCGAAGAATCCACAAGTTTTTGAATACGATCGCGGAAGATCTTACCCAGGCGTCTGGCATTCTGGATCAAGCCCTCTTCATAGACCACTTCGAGTGCGGTCATAGCAACACGACTGCCCAGCGGATTCCCTCCGAAAGTACTGCCATGCTGTCCGGGTTTTATAACATCCATAATCTCATCATCCGCCAATACAGCGCTCACCGGATAGACACCCCCTGATATTGCCTTACCTAAAATTAAAATATCCGGACGTGTATAGGTTTCCTGTTGTTCGCATTTATCCTGGCAGGTACAGTCGCCACATACACGTAACAGACTTCCCGTCCTGGCAATTCCTGTTTGAATTTCATCAGCAATGAACAAAACATCATGATCCCGGCACAATCGGGCGGCATGGCTCAGATATTGATCATCCGGAACAAAAACTCCCGCCTCTCCCTGGATGGGTTCGACCAGAAAGCCGGCTACATTTTCTTCTTTCAACGCCTTTTCCAATGCCGTCAGATCATTGTATGGGATTTTAATAAAACCGGGGGTATAGGGCCCAAAATTCTTTCGTGCATCCTTGTCATTGGAGAATGAAATAATTGTGGTAGTGCGTCCGTGAAAGTTATTCTCACATACGATGATCTTTGCATCATTTTCGGGGATATTTCTGCGCTCATAGGCCCACTTTCGGCACAGTTTGATAGCGGTTTCCACACCCTCTGCTCCGGTATTCATAGGAAGTACCTTATCAAAGCCGAAGTAGGAGGTGATAAATTTTTCATAAGGACCCAGCACATCATTATGAAATGCCCGGGATGTCAGAGTTAAGGTCTTTGCCTGTTCAATGAGCGTATTGACAATTTTCGGATGACAATGACCCTGGTTTACGGCACTGTAAGCAGATAGAAAATCAAAATATTTTTTCCCCTCAACATCCCAAACATAAACACCGTCCCCTTTTGAAAGTACGACGGGTAACGGATGGTAGTTATGTGCTCCGTGGATATTTTCAAGATTAATCGCTTCTTCGCTGCGTGATACTGTAATTGCCATAAAACCTGATTTAATTGTGCGTATCACAAAGCTACTAAATTGGGCAGTGATAAAAAATTCACATAACTTTCCACAAGTACTCACAAATAGACGCATTATGCCCGACGATAAAAGAGGATTTGGTGTCGTTTTTGACATGGACGGTGTGCTTATTGACAGCAACCCATACCATAAGAAAGCGTTAAAAAGTTTTGCCCGGAAATACGGCTATGACCTGAATGAAGAAGAGCTCCGCGCAAAGATATATGGCCGGCAAAATAAGGACTGGATCCCGCGGCTATTTGATCGGGAGATGACCCTGGATGAAATCGATCATTATGCCGTTGAAAAAGAGTCACTTTTTCAGAAACTCTTTAAAAAAGATGTCGCCCCTTTGGCTGGTTTAACGTCGTTTTTAGATAGCTTGAAAACGAAGAATATACCACGGGCCATCGCCACTTCGGCACCACGGATGAATGTTGATTTTGTATTCGAGAATACATCCATTGGTCAGTACTTCGGACTGGTGTTGGATGATTCTCATATCAAACGAGGCAAGCCCGATCCGGAAGCGTACCTCAAGGCTAGCGAATTACTCGGCTTCGATCCGGGAGAGTGTGTCGTTTTTGAAGATTCTTTGTCCGGCATTGAGTCGGCAAGGAATGCAGGATGTAAACTCGCAGCGGTGGGAACGACGCATGATGAACACGAATTTGGTAAGGTTGACTTATTTATCCGGGACTTCACCAATCTCCGAATAGAAGACATTGCCCGGTTATTTGATTACCTTATAATTTAATCACCTTAATTGTCTGCGGGGGCCTGTTATTACACCGATGCCGGATT
>CAYGOW010000008.1:7267-29320 GCA_964351425.1 uncultured Roseivirgaceae bacterium | reverse complement strand
TAACGACCTCCTCTTCGACAACAAGTTCATCTTCCAGAAAAATATCTGCCACCCGAAAAGCCAGGCTACCCGGATTGGCATCCGATCGGTTGGCCAGGAACGGGTGAAATTTGCCTCCACTTTGAATCATCAGTGTGTCCCCTTTTTGAATATGTTCGTATATCCTCGAAGCAAACTCCAGATTCTCTTCCCGGTTAGGAGTCGCAAGCCGGAGGGTATCCTTGCTGCCACGTTGCACAACAATCAATTCATCTTCTTCAATTAATACCTTGGAAGGTTCAAGTAAGATATACGCCTCATCCTGAAGATAATTCATAACGATCGCTGGATTAATCCAAAGAACAGAGTCCTCCTGAGGTCTGTCTTCGTGCCTGAAAACATTAAACTTTGCGGCTTCGTTTGTTTCGAGATCGTAATCACTTTGACGTACATTCTTGAAGAATAACTCCGTATCATCGCCGGTTTTAAAGGAGAATTTATCCCGGTTTACTTCTCTATCCGAATCGATCTGGCATCCCGCCACGAAAATAATGGCGGGTAAAAGAGCCCAATAACGCAAATTATTGAGACGGTGTGGTTTAAGACCTTGAAATATTCTAATTTTAATCATTGATACAAAATTAAACTACTGTCATGAAAAAAATCCTCCCCATAGCTATTATCGGTATTCTCCTGCTACTCGTATTCTGGGGTGTAGGCAGATATAACAGCATTGTACAGCTGGATGTTAACACAGAAGAACAATGGGCACAAGTCGAAACCGCCTATCAGCGCCGTGCCGATCTGATCCCAAACCTGGTTGAAACCGTGAAAGGCTATGCTGATTTTGAACAGGAAACTTTAACAGCCGTCATTGAAGCCCGTGCAAAGGCAACTTCCATCAATGTCGACGCGAACAACCTGGACCCCCAGGCGATCCAACAATTTCAGGCCGCGCAGGAAGGGCTTTCCGGCGCACTGTCCAGGCTTCTTGTTACTGTAGAGCGTTATCCGGAATTGAAAGCAAACCAAAGTTTTCTGCAATTACAAAGTCAGCTTGAAGGAACAGAAAACCGCATTGCTGTAGAACGAAGGAGGTTTAATGAATCGGTGGGTGACTTTAACCGCGCTATCCGTGTATTTCCTGGTTCGTTGGTTGCCAGTTTGACAGGCTTTGAGCAGAAAGGATTTTTCGAAGCGGCTGAGGGCTCTGATGTTGCCCCTGAAGTTTCCTTTGATTAATCACTTACAAAAATACGCTTCACGCGCTGACTGACATTCGTAAGAATTTCATACGGGATGGTATCACTCATGATCGCCAAATCCCTTAATGACAGCTGTGGGCCAAATAGCTCAACGGTATCTCCCTCCCTGGCTTCTATTCCGGTAATGTCCACCATGGTCATATCCATGCAGACATTACCGATTACGGGTGCCTGTTGGCCATTTATTACGACCTTGCCTTTTCCGCGACTCAGGGCGCGGCTGTATCCGTCGGCATAGCCAATGGCTATTGTAGCAATTCGTCTTGGTACATCTACTATGGTCGCCCTGCCGTATCCGATGGATTCACCCGGGTTGATTTCCTTAATTTGGGATATGATCGTTTTCCAGGTCGAGATTGGCTGAAGGTAATCCTGTTCCTTGTCATTCCCTTCAATCCCATAAAGACCGATACCTAAACGGACCATATCAAATTGAAGGTCGGGATAGCGAATGATACCTGAAGAATTAAGCAGGTGGCGAATGGCTTTCGGAGCAGCAGCTTGCAATTCTTTGCTAACCTGATCAAATAAACGGGCTTGCTGAAGCGTAAAATTAATATGCTGCTCACTTTCCGACGCAGCCAAATGGCTGAATATACTTTTAACGGTGAGTTCCGGATGACCTTTTAAACGTGCCTCCAACCCCGGCAGGTCTTTTTCCTCAAAGCCGAGCCGGTGCATGCCTGTATCCAGTTTAATATGAAGTCCCATAGAACGCCCATCGAGAAATCCAATGAGTTCGTCCAGCATACGAATGGAATAAATCTCAGGCTCAAGTTTCTGTGTATACATTACTTCAAAGCTTTCCGGGGTTGGGTTCATAACCATGATCGGAATATGTATGCCGTTTCGACGCAGAAATACCCCTTCATCCGCGTAGGCAACTGCCAGGTAATCTACCCGGTGATATTGAAGTAAATTGGCGACTTCCAGACTGCCGGCTCCATAGGCAAACGCTTTAACCATCACCATTATCCTGACACCCGGTGCTACCCTGGACCGAAAAAAATTCAGGTTATGCGTAAGGGCGCCCAGATTCACTTCCAGGACCGTACCGTGAATTTTTTCTTCCAGTCGGTGCACAATGCGTTCAAAATGAAAGGGTCGTGCCCCCTTTATCAGGATTACTTCATTCTGATACGCGTCATCCGACAGGTGCGTAAAAAAGTCTTCCGTTGACTCAAAGGTCTTCCCGGACGGTCCAAATACATTCCTATGCGCGTGGAGTACGGGGCCTATCCCGACAAAGGAATCAATTTCCGCACTACGGACCAATGTCTGAATTGTTTCCGCCAGCTGCGTCTCACTCATTCCTGTCTGGAGAATATCAGACAGAATAAGACGCTTTTTCTTCGTACGGCTCACATTAGATAAAAAGTCCAGCGCATTCTTTAATCCGGCAATGTCATTATTGTAGGAATCATCAATTAGCGAACATCCATTTTGCCCCTGCTTCAATTCGAGGCGCATGTGCAAAGAGCGCAGGCGGGTTAGCTTCTCCTGAATCTTGGCCGGTGGTATTCCCAGGTAAAGCATACAAGTAGCAACATGCAAGGCATTCTCCAGTGATGCCTTATCTGTAAATGGAATAATCCACGAATATTCTCCCGAATTAAAGAGAAAAGTAACTTTGGTTTCACCCTCCGAGGATGACATGGATTTGATATGAACATCGCTCTCCTGATGTTTACCCCAGGAAAGGGATGGAATAGATACCTGCTCGTGGATTTCTGTATGATCACGGCAATAGATCAAACAATCACTTGCTTTGAAAAGCTGCATTTTCTCCAGAACTTTTTCTTTCCGGTCAGCAAACCCTTCATCATGCGCACTCCCAATATTTGTAAAAATGCCTATATCCGGCCGGATAATCTGCTGTAGTTTGGTCATTTCACCAGGTCGGGAAATCCCTGCTTCAAAGATGCCCAGGTCATGATCAGCGTGCAATTGCCAGACACTTAGTGGCACGCCTATTTGCGAATTATAACTGGATGGGCTTTTTGCAATGTAGTACTCATTGGCTAATAATTGATAAAGCCATTCTTTCACGATGGTTTTACCGTTACTTCCTGTGATTCCAATCACCTTGCCGGTAAAATGGGCCCGATACGTAGATACAATGGCCTGAAGTGCGTCAATAGCTGAGTCAACGAGCAAAACACCGGCCTCTGTAACGGGTATTTCCGGAGGACGTTCAACAACGAAATAACGTACCCCCCTTTTATACAAGTCGTCTATATAGCCATGCCCGTCATGACGCTCCCCCTTAATGGCGAAGAAAATTGAAGACGCCGCCTCAATCAATGGACGGCGACTATCGAAAACGATATGCTTCAAAGTAGTGGAAGAACCTGATTGCAGGATTCTCCCACGGGTGATATCAGCAATTTCCTGGAAGGTCATGAATCAAAAATACAAAATGCACTCACAACTATAGTATCTTTTGCATTTCAGCCTGTTCGATTAATTGTACGAAGCCATACTTCGCCAAGAAAGATTGCATTTCTACAGCCACTTCCGGTACGTTGAGCAGATAAAGGATTTCTGTCTTTGTCCGACCCTGAAAGTCCTTGAGGAGTGCAGAGGCCAACCCGCTGCGACGACGGTCCGGCCGAATAACAAGCAATGATATTCGGCCGTTTTGCGGATCTCCGACTAATATACCTGCCAGTCCATGAGCATCCCGGGTGCAATATACTATATCCCTGATTTTGCCCGGGACCAGTACCGCCCGGGAATCCATAAACGCGGGATAAAAGGAAAGCCATTCGTCAATTTCTTGCCATGGAATCGAATCAAGCAATTGAAAAGTCTCATGACTATTCTCATCGGAGGCATCTGCCAGGCGGCCCCGATAGGAGATAAGTTTGCGGGTCATTGCAAAGCCCAATTTCGTGTATATTTCCTGCGCTTTCTTATTAGTCAATAAAACTTCTAGCAGACACTTCCTTACCCCTGACTGAAGCAATACCTTCTCCTGAAATGCGAACAACTCCTGAAGCAAACTACGGCCGCGATAGTCCTTTCGCACGCCCATGGCGCCATAATAAATCGTATCCCGATACACACGCGCAAAAATAAACGCCACTAACCGGTCATCCTCCCAGGCGCCAAAGGATTTTTCGAAAGTTAGCTGCATACGGTTTATGAACTTATACCGGAACTCATGAAGCGTCATTTTTAACGGAAAGGGATAATCACTGAACGCATCCTGAAAAGCCAGGTACATATCTGTTGTATCCACTGGCCTGAATTGTCTGAATCCAATACTAGAATAATCTGCTTCCATTCGGTATTTCTCTTTCCACTGTTGCCAGCACTACGTGACCATCCTTATCTGGCAAACCGGTAATGAGGACCTCAGATAAGAATGGCCCTATCTGCCTGGGCGGAAAATTGACAACACACAATACCTGCTTTCCAACCAACTCATCCGGGTCATACAAATGAGTTATTTGCGCACTTGATTTTTTAATCCCGAGTTCGGATCCAAGATCTACCCAAATCTTATAGGCCGGCTTATGAGCCTCCGGGAATTCTTCAGTGTTCACAATGGTTCCCGACCGGATATCTACCTTACTAAATTCTTCCCATGATAACATTCCTTATTGTATTTGCGTTATAACTAATGCGTCAATTTAACACTATAAATTGTTGAATATTTTACATATATTTGTTACCCGCTAAAAATTATGGAGAAACTATTCATTAAATCATTCGTGTTAGTGCTGGCATTAGGGTTTGTAAGCTCTGCAATGGCCCAGGAAAGTGGTTTTCCAACAGAAGAAGTACAACGATCTTCGGAAAATCAGCCACAACAGGAGGAAGAATGGAATGTGCGGGAAGGTGGTATGTTGATGCCCGAACGAGAAATAATTACTCCTGCAGAAAAAAGTACTGAACTTAACTCGCCGGTTTTGTCAAACAACCGAAATGCTTCTTCGCAGAAAGGAAAAGTTCAGAATAATAAACCCGGTCAGCCGGAAAAAACCACTCAGGCGACATACAAAGAAGGCGAAGACGAATCCGTTCTTTCTTTTAATTTTCTTTATTACCTGATTCAGAAATTTAAGTTTGATGCGGTAGAATAATCCTTATCAGGATTTGATTAGAAATTCTTCCAGCTCCTTCAATTTTATCTTGCCTTCATAAAGGGCTTTCCCGACGATAACAGCAAATACCCCCATGTCATTCAGCCGTTTGATATCATCAATATTTCGCACGCCTCCACTGGCAAGCACGCAGATATCAGGAAATGTTTCCATAATCCTTTGATACAGATCGAAGGCAGGTCCTTCCAATGTGCCTTCCTTTGAAATATCTGTTGATTTCACATATTTCAAGCCACGGGAATAGAAGTAATCAATGTGCTCGAATAAATCTATATCCGTATCTTTTTCCCAACCCCGCACGGCAATTTTTCCGTCACGCGCGTCTGCACCGAGGGTAATTTTCTCACGTCCATAGGAGATAATCCAGGATGCAAATTGTTTTTTATTGCTTACTGCAACGCTGGCGGCGGTTATATAACTCGCGCCGTATTCATAGGCTTTGCTTATATCACCATCGGTATGAATCCCGCCCGTAAAATCAATTTTTAAACTCGTATACCCCGCCAGGGCCTCAAGGATGTGATAATTTTTGGGTTCGCCCCGACGGGCCCCGTCAAGATCTACCAGATGGACCACTTCAATCCCATGATCCTGAAAATTTTTCGCAAGGTCTATCGGACTTTCATCGTAGACTTTTTCACGCGAAAAATCCCCTTGTTGCAGGCGGATCACCTTTCCTTCTAAAATGGCAATAGATGGTATTATCTGGATCATGTTATTGTTTGATGATGGTCTTATTACTGATGGTTTTTTTTCGTGAATTTCAGAAAATTATTTGAATAAACAGCCACTGCGACAAGGAGATTCCATGAACTTTTTTGGTCAATGGCGAACAGGTAATGTATTGAAATTATCCCAATTTCACAAGAAGGACAGACTTATTGACCACTGTCGGATGAAGTCCTGAAATTCTTGCGCACGGATCGTTCGTGATCATTCGGTTTGGGCTCCTGCAACTGACAGATTTTTGTATCTTTGACCACGAATCATGGAATTAACAAACACCTCCTATAAAATCCAGGGACATGATGTTACCGGGTTGGCCAAAGAGTTTGGTACACCCCTTTATGTCTACGATGCCGATAAGATATTAAAGCAGCTTCAAACCCTGAAGAATGCGTTTTCGCATCAAAAAATTAAGATAAAATATGCCGCGAAGGCGCTGACCAATATTAACATTCTGAAGCTGATGAAGAAGAATGGCGCCGGCGTTGACGTTGTTTCGCTTGAAGAAGCCAGACTGGCACTTAAAGCCGGATTCACCCCTAAGGAAATTCTGTTCACGCCTAATTGCGTTTCATTTAAAGAAATTCTGGAAGGAGTAGAATTGGGTTTAACCATTAATATTGACAACATAAGTATCCTGGAGCAATTTGGCAACCGGTTTCGTCACACGCTTCCATGCTGCATACGCCTCAACCCTCACATCATGGCAGGAGGGAACCAGAAGATCTCAACCGGTCATGTCGATTCAAAGTTTGGTATTTCAATTTATCAACTACCACACCTCATGCGCGTAATCCGGACAAATGATATGCACATTACTGGCTTGCATATGCATACAGGCTCGGATATTCTGGATGCCGAAATTTTTCTAAAAGTAGCGGAAATACTATTTGGTGTGGCTATGGAATTCCCTGACCTGGAATTCATAGATTTTGGCAGTGGCTTTAAGGTAGGATACAAGGAAAACGATATTGTTACAAACGTCTACGACCTGGGTCTAAAGCTGGGTAAGGCGTTCGATGATTTCTGTGAGACCTATGGACGTAAATTAGAAATGTGGTTCGAGCCGGGTAAATTTCTTGTTAGTGAGGCAGGTACACTTCTGGTTCAGGCGAATGTCATCAAAACCACCCCGGCAACAGTCTTTGTGGGGGTTAATTCAGGGTTTAATCACCTTTTACGGCCGATGATGTACGATTCCTATCACCATATCATTAATGTATCAAACCCTAAGGGGACACAGCGAATATATACTGTGGTGGGGAACATTTGCGAAACCGACACGTTTGGATGGGATCGTAAATTAAATGAGGTCCGTGAAGGCGATGTGCTGGCTATTAAAAATGCCGGGGCTTATGGGTTTAGCATGGCGTCCAATTACAATTCACGGGTACGACCGGCTGAAGTGATGATCTACCAGGGTAAAGCACACTTAATCCGGGAACGGGAAACGTTGGATGATCTGTTGGCCAAACAGGTTGAGGTTGCATTAGATTAAATTGAACTTAACCAGGTAGGTCAGTGTTCTATACGCTTATAACAAGAAATGATAGCTGCAGATAAAATAAAAACATTCATCCTGGACTTAGCAAAAGAACGTGGTGATAAACTTTTCACCACCGAAGAAGTTGCGCGCCGATTAGATCCGGAGCAATGGGAACAGCTCATGGAGCCTGTTAACCTTGTAGCCGAGGTTCTTGTGATGCAAAGTATCCTGGAGAAACGTGGCAGCAACTTCAAGCTGGCCAGCAGTCAGCGAACTGTTTAAATCAATGGTCTCTCTCCATCAAAGCCTCTGCAAACTGCTTTAGAATCGCTTTCCTGTTTAATGCTGCATTCACCTTTTTCAAGGATTTGAACGCTTCTTCAAAGTAAGCATCTATTTTTTCTCGTGTCAGCCGGGGTATCTCAAGTTCGTCATATAAGGCGGTAACCGCACTGACTTTTTCCTCCTCTTTGAATTTTTTCGCATTAATCCACTTGTCGAGCTCCGCTTTCTGTGTCTTATCAGCGTTTTTCAACGCATGGATCAACAAGAATGTCTTTTTATTCGCAATGATATCGCCACCTACTTGCTTCCCAAATTTTTCATGGTCCCCATATACGTCGAGATAGTCATCTTTTAACTGAAACCCTATTCCCATCAAAGTCCCGAATTCACGTAAAGCAACCTGATCCTCTTCAGGAGCGTCGGCCAGCATGGCACCTAATTCCAGGCTGAAACCAAGCAATACAGCAGTTTTCAGCCGGATCATTTCCAGATATTCCTCTTCTTCTACTTCCTCCCGTGACTCAAAAATCATGTCCAGTTGCTGCCCTTCACATACTTCCGCGGCACATTGATTAAACGACTTCAGGACGGCTGACAATTTATCCTGGTGGGTATCCAGAAATTGATCGTACACGCGCACGAGCATTACATCCCCGCTCAATATGGCCGTATTGGGATTCCATTTTTCATGGACTGTCGGCTGACCACGTCGAATGGGTGCCTCATCCATGATATCATCATGCATAAGGGTAAAATTGTGGAACATCTCAACACCAATTGCATGGTTCAGGGCTTCTTTTGGATCTTCCTGATACATATGATACGCAAGCAAGGTCAGTAATGGCCGCAAGCGTTTGCCGCCAAGTGACATGATGTAACTGATTGGCTCATATAGCTCCTCAGGTTCATCGCCGTAACGTAGTGATTCAATAGCATCACTGAGCATTTGTTGCAGCTTTGAGAGTGTTGTTAACATAATTGCTTAGATGAGTGCCTCTTCTTTTTCAGCAAATTCAAGATCGATCGTCCTTCGATCAATGTCAGTGCTCTTCACACGAACAAAAACCTCGTCTCCCAAGGTAAATATTCGTTTATTACTTCGCCCGATTACACGGTAATTTTTCTCATCAAATTCATAATAATCATCCTGCAAATCAGCCAGACGAACCATCCCTTCACATTTCGTCTCAACAATCTCGACAAAAATTCCCCATTCCGTTACCCCGGAAATGATCCCGTTGAATACTTTATCGCCAACGGCTTGCATGAATTCGACCTGCTTGTATTTCACTGAAGCCCGCTCGGCATCTGCCGCACGTTTCTCCCGTTCAGAAGAATGCTCGCACTTCTTTTCATATTCTTCCGTATTGGCAGACTTACCGCCGTCCAGGTAGTGCTGTAGCAGCCTGTGTACCATCATATCAGGATAACGGCGGATAGGTGACGTGAAATGCGTATAATGCTCGAATGCCAATCCAAAATGACCCATCTGCTTGGTGGTATACTTCGCTTTTGCCATAGACCGAATAGCCAGCTGTTGCAAGACGTTTTCTTCAGGTTTACCCTGAATTTCGCTCATAAGCGCATTCAGTGAACTTGATACTGCCTTCTCATCGGTCTTCAGCTGATGTCCAAATTTCTTGGCAAATGTAGCAAAGGCGCTCACTTTCTCAGGATCCGGGTAGTCATGGGTACGGTATACAAACGTATTTTTATCTTCTCCCTTCTTCATGGAATATACGTAAGTCGCCACCCGCTTATTGGCCAGCAGCATAAATTCTTCTATAAGCTTATGTGCATCCTTTCGGACTTTGGCTATTACCCCTAAAGGTTTTCCTTTCTCATCCAGCTTGAATTTTACTTCCGTGGTTTCAAAATTTACCGCTCCCTGAGCAAAGCGCTTTTCGCGCAGATTTTTTGCAATGGAATTTAAGGTGATAAGTTCCTGAGACAAGGTGCCGACGCCGGATTCAATACTGGCCTGGGCTTCTTCATAACTAAATCGACGGTCGCTGTGTATGACCGTTCTGCCAAACCATTCATTCTTCACTTTCCCTTTACCATCCATTACAAATACCGCCGCAAATGTCATTTTATCTTCACGGGGCCGCAATGAGCATAATTCATTGGACAATCGTTCGGGTAACATAGGAATAGTCCTGTCAACCAGGTACACCGAAGTAGCACGCCGGAAAGCCTCTTTCTCGAGGGCGGATCCGGGCAAGACATAATGCGTAACATCCGCAATATGAATTCCTACCTCATAATCACCATTCTCCAGGACCCTAAATGACAGGGCATCGTCAAAGTCCTTGGCGTCTTCAGGGTCAATTGTAAACGTCAGCACGTCCCTGAAGTCGCGCCTTTTGCTTACTTCTTTATCTGAGAAATCATCCTTGATTTTCTCTGCATCCTTGATCACATTATCCGGGAATTCAAATGGCAGCTCGAATTCCGCCATGATGGAATGAATTTCGGCATCATTATCACCGGCACGGCCGAGTACTTTGGTCACCTTCCCTTCCGGACTTTTATCCGCCGATGGCCAACCGGTGATCTCGAGGATCACTTTATCGTTGTGCTTTGCCTGCAATGTATCTTCCAGGCGGATGAATACATCCTGATGAAATTTCCGGTTATCCGGAATAACAAAAGCATAGCGTGGGGAAATTTCTATACGGCCCACAAGGGTCGATTTACCACGTTCCAGTATCTCCACTACCTTGCCCTCCGGATGAAGTCCGTGCCTGGTTGGTGATGTCATTACCCGCACCGTATCACCATCCACGGCAAACTTCAAGTCAGGGGTCTTGATATAAATATCTTCCTGCTCCGTTTCTTCATTGGGGATTATATAGGCAAATCGCGGATTCACATGGTCCACCCGTCCCACAACAAAGTCTGGTTCACGTACACTTTTATAGCTTCCATTGCCCACACGGGCGATCTTTCCTTCTTTTTCCAGTTGTGCAAGCACAATGGGAATAGCACGATTATAATCTTTCCGCCGGAATCCCAGTTTCTTGGTTATTTGCTTGGGAGAATAGGCATTATGAATATGCCTGTTCAGCAACGAAGTGATCTTATCACGTAGTTTATGGTGTATATTATCCGATTTTCCGGAATTAGTCTTTTTTCTTTTCTTACTCATATAGTTATAGTACAAATATGCAACAATTAAGCCGCTATGGCAGCGAACTGACTAATCTTTCCGCTCAACACGACAGGAAACGTCGTGCCATCCTTTGAGGTGTAAAAATAAACGGGCTGTCACCTCTACATCCCGAAGGCAGTAATCCATGATCTTCTCAGGGTTTTTTTCTGTATAAAATGTCTCCCCTACTTCACTGCCATCCATTTCGGCCTTACTCGATTCAATATTGAATAGCGTGGCCAATAAATCCAGCGAAGTGTAATGCCGGAAATCACCGAATTTCCACATTTCCATGGTATCCAGGTGTTGAATTTCCCACGGCTTCTTTCCAGAGATATCAAGGGCCCTGGACAAAGGAATGCGATTGATTCTCATCCTTCTTGACAGGTAGGGGAAATCAAATTCTTTTCCATTATGCGCACAAAGCATGAGATCGTCCTGCTTCGTCCGGCCCAGTACATCCTTGAAGGACTGAAGCAGCTTTGCCTCATCCTCGTCATACAGTGCCTTCGTACGGAGGACCCATTCTCCGTCTGCTTCATGGATAATGCCCATTCCAATAACCACTACCCGGCCGAATTCTGCATGAATTGCGGCCCTGTCATGGTATGCCTCTTCAGGGGTTTTGTCATTCTCGCGGGTCAGCCAGGAAGACTTTTTCTTCCATGCTTCCTTCATGCGCTCGTCCAGTTCGTCAAATGAACGGGTGAGCCGGACCGTTTCAATGTCTATAAAAAGAATGTTGCGCAGCAGCTCTTTCATGAATGCAGCACGCCGTGCAGATTTAGCATTTCGATAAAATGCACATTCTCTTCCTGAATCGAATCGGGCAGGAATACAAACCGCTTATCGTACATCTTTCCTCCGTAATAATAGCTTACCCAGTATTCATTGTTCAGATGAAAAAGCTCGGGCTGAATAGGCTCGACCATGAAGGCAGAATTTTCTTCCAGCTTTTCCAGGAAATGGCGAAGGGTCGAGGTTTCCTGCTTTTCACCATCTTTCTCTCCATACCCTTTTGAGGTGATCAATATATTCTCCAGCGCAAACGGATTCTGATTAAGCAAATGCACCTTCCACTCAACCGCATTGAGTTCATTTGTTTCTTTTGTAACCGCCAGGGTCACATTTTCAACTTTGGGTCGTTCAATATCTTCTTTCATGACAAACCGGTTAGGATGGCTGCAGATTCATAGCGAATAATCTGGCGATGTGTTTCTTTAATTTATTTTCAACCATAGACATATCCTGTGCGCTTCCCAGTTCCTTTTGCATGGAGGTCACCGCCTTATCAGATATCCCACAGGGAACGATGTGATCAAAGTAGGTCAAATCCGTGTTCACATTAAAGGCAAATCCATGCATGGTTACCCAACGGCTGCTCTTCACCCCAAGCGCACAAATCTTCCGCGGATTTGCCCCCTCCCAGTCAATCCAGACGCCGGTTAACCCATCAATACGTCCGGCAGCTATCGTATATTCTGCCAGCGTGGCAATAACCGCTTCTTCCAGCAAGCGCAGATACTTATGAATGTCAGTAAAAAAATTCTCAAGGTCAAGCACCGGATATCCTACAATCTGGCCAGGGCCGTGATAGGTGATGTCTCCACCTCGGTTTATTTTATAATAGGTTGCGTTAATGCCCTTAAGTCCGTCCGCATCCACAAGCAAATGTTTTTCGTCCCCGCTCTTACCGAGCGTATAAACATGCGGGTGCTCTACAAACAACAGGTAGTTCCGGGTCTCTGCCCGCTGGTCTGCCGGCACCTTCCTGTTGGCGATTTTTGTCGCCACAATCTGGTCAAAAAGGTCAGTCTGGTAATCCCAGGCAACTTTATAGTCCATGTTACCCAGGTGCTGAAACTCAACAGTACGGTTTTCGATCTGGTTCACATCAACGCATTTTTCATTCCTGTAAAACTACACATTAATGAATAAACGACATCGGTTAGGGCGTCGCGGCGAACAAATTGCCGCAGGCTACTTCAAGGCCAACGGTTACAGGATACTGGAAGTAAACTATCGAAATAAACTGGCTGAAATTGACTTGATCTGTCAGCGGGAGAATTGGCTCATTTTTGCGGAGGTTAAAACCAGGACGTCGGTTCGGTTTGGTTATCCCGAAGAGAGCGTATCGCCACAACAATGTCAGCGCATTATGGATGCTGCAGCGGCTTACGCACGGGAGAATGACCTGCAGGCACTATTCCGTTTTGATATAATTTCGATTATCTGGTATGGGAATGCCTACTCATTATCCCACTTCGAAGACGCATTTTTCTGATTGCCCTACTTTCTGGCCTCATAGACTACCCGGCCCCTGGGATCCCATTCCTTGGTAATGAATGGCGGGTACACTTGTTCAAACGGATCGTCGTCATAATTAACGACTTTCTTACGAAATCCTGACGGATAGTATTCAGTCCATTCACCCACAGGCTCGCCCCAGTGATATTCTCCACGCACCGCCACTTTTCCATTTTCATGAAAATAGTAGTAATACCCTTCCTTTTCCCCGTATTCAATCGGAATGATCTCCTTCATCTTTTTCCGGTCACGGTCGTAATAACTGACCATTGATTCCCTCGGCCAGCCTTTGTAGTACTTCTCTTTGTCCAGGAGAATATTGTCTTTGTTTTTGACAACCCATCGTCCGTGCTTGGTGCCTTTGAAGAAAATTCCTTCCTCAATTACCTGGTCATTCTTCACTTTTTTATACGGACCATGCAAAATAGCCCCGAACTTAGGATCAATGGTTCCTCCGACACGGATCTGGTTTCTCCGATAATCCAGCCAGTACACATCCCGAACATAGGGATCAGGCATCTCAAATTCCTTCAGCACATAGAACAACTCGTATTCCTCACCGTCACGGGTAAACCGTTTCTTGGTTTTTAATCCGTAGAATACCTTTTTCTTCCGTTTCTTCTCCTTCAGCTTGTATTCCTCTTCCTCCTCCTCATCGCCTGCCTGAAGATTCACCGTAATCGGCGTCCCAAGAGAAAAAAAGTCATCCTGGCTATCCGGATCCCGTTCCTGCGCGTGCAGTGAGCCAAAAACGGTTAAAACAAAAAATACTGTAAAAATTACCCGTTGCTTCATTATTTTATGGAACGAATCTGTTCTCCCAATATTATAAAAAAATCCCGTCTCTCTCCGAAGTTTTTCCGGGAGAAACGGGATTCCTTCGTAGTACTTCCTACTGATCGGCAGCTAATTCAACACTGCGCTGAATAAAGGCGGTCAGATCTTTGCCCGATAGCATGTTCTGAGAAAGCATCGCCAGGTCATAGGCTTGTTTGGCCAATTGCTTCTTTTTTTCTTCCTTCCTTGCCTTCAAAATCTTTCCAATCAGCGGATGGTTGCCATTAATGGTCAGATCAAACTGGTCCGGCATATTGCCCATCATGGCCATTCCGCCACCACCAGTCCGTGCCATATCTTTCATCCTGCGCATAAACTCCGACATGGTAATGGTTACCGGCATATCGTCTTCGGCCAGTGATTCAACCTTCAGGGTCATACTAGGATTGGCTACCGCTTCTTCAAAGATGGTTTTAACCTTCTCTTTTTCCTCATCGTTCAATACGCTTTCAACCTGCTCATCTTTGTCAATAAGCTTGTCGATGGTATCCGCATCCACACGCTTCAGATGGGTCTTCTCCAGTTGTTGTTCGAGATGGTTAACAAAATGCTGGTCGATTACACCGTCCATAACCAGGACATCATAGCCCTTCTTTCGGGCATTCTGAATGTATGCATCTTGTTTGCCTACATCGGTGGTGTACAAGTAAATCACCTGCTCGTCCTTATCCTGCTGATTTTCCTTGACAGCGTCATGGTACTCGTCAAGGGTAAAGAATTTATTCTCCGTGTTTTTCAGCAGCGCAAATTCCTTGGCCTTCTCATTAAACTTTGGCTCGGAGATCATTCCGTATTTGACGAAGATTCCAATGTCGTCCCATTTTTCCTCGTACGAGGCACGCTCCTTTTTGAATAGCTCATTCAGCTTATCTGCCACTTTCTTTGTAATGTGGGCATTGATCTTCTTGACATTGCTGTCGGATTGAAGATAGCTACGGGAAACATTTAATGGAATGTCCGGAGAATCAATCACACCATGGAGAAGCATCAGGAATTCAGGAACGACATCCTTCACTTCATCGGTTATAAACACCTGGCGCGAATACAGCTGTATTTTGTTCTTCTGTACTTCAAAATCATTCTTGACCTTCGGGAAATACAATATACCCGTGAGATTAAACGGATAGTCAACATTCAGATGAATCCAGAAAAGCGGCTCCTCAGACATGGGATACAACTCCTGATAGAATTTCAGGTAGTCTTCATCTTTCAGGTCCGCAGGTGATTTAGTCCACAAGGGATCCGTGTCATTGATGATACGATCCTTTTCGACCGTCTTATATTTAGGCTTGCCTTCCTCATCCTTTCCATCTTCCACCTGATCCTTGGTTGTTCCGAATTTTACCGGAACCGGCAGAAACTTGCAGTATTTATCCAGAATGCCTTTTAACTTCCATTCATCCAAAAACTCCTCTGAATCATCAGCGATATGCAAAATGACAGTGGTTCCGCGTTCTTCCCTTTCCCCTTCTGAAATTTCGAATTGCGTGGAGCCGTCACATTCCCAGCGGGCTACCTCCGCATCCTTCTGGTAGGACTTTGAAATGATCTCTACTTTTTTCGCCACCATAAATGAGGAGTAAAAGCCAAGGCCAAACTTCCCGATGATGTCTTTTGCGTCGCCCTTGTCCTTGAATTTCTCAACAAATTCCGTAGCGCCGGAAAAAGCGATCTGGTTAATGTATTTTTTAATTTCCTCCGCGGTCATTCCGATCCCGTGATCCTTAACGGTGATCGTCTTATTCTCCTTGTCAAAACTAACCTCTACAGTCAGATCTCCAAGGTCCTGGTTTAGTTCTCCCAGGGAAGACAGCCGCTTCACCTTTTGGGTAGCATCAACGGCATTGGATACCAGTTCCCGAAGAAAAATCTCATGATCCGAATAAAGAAACTTCTTTATAATCGGAAAAATGTTTTCGGTATGGATTGAAATAGTTCCTGATTCTTGCATAGTTCTCACTCAATTTTGTCTATCTCCCCTGTCTCAAAAAATATTCCAGACTGGAAAAAATGACATAATGACATAGAACTATGGTGTCCGACATGAAAAATGTCAGGCATGTGTCCTTTAAAGTTGACGAATCAGCGAATTCGGTCTACCGAGCGGACAAGTTTTTCATCACGGTGAATGAATCGGTTGGCCAGTGCATTACAAATCAACGCAGCCGGCGCAAGGAAGGTAGATATTCCCGGGGCTCCAACAAGCCCTTCTACGGATTTGGCCAGGTCGGTTGACAAGTAAACGCCAAGGATAGTCACGGCAGCGAGGATAACGGAGTTCAAAGTGCCGAGCTTGATCTGCAACAGGCGGTTTTTAAACTTTGTTATTTCAAAAGCCGCGATGGTAATCCCTGCAATGGCCAGAACAGCAAGCAATATATAGGGAACAGATTCTTTTTTGGGAAACCCATTTGCAGCGGCATCTTCAGCGGTTGAATCAATTTCAAGACCAAAGGGGGTAACCGCATAACTCATACCGGTTTCCGCTGCCTTATATTCCCAGAAGTTGAAAAACAGCGACGCGGTCATCAGAAGAACGACAACGATCAGAAATACGGTTTGAATTCTTTGTAACATATGCCTATTGCTTTAAATTGCATGCAAAGTAAATCAAATTGGCCATAAAAAAGAAACGGAAGGACTGAGATGGAAAGTGCATACATTATTGATATTATCCGAACACCAGTGGGGAAATTTGACGGAACACTCGCTGCTGTCCGCCCGGATGACCTTGCTGCGCATGTCATCCGCGAGCTCATCAAAAGAAATCCTGCCATGGACGTATCGCTCATTGAGGATGTTATTTTTGGTGCTGCCAATCAGGCAGGAGAAGATAATCGTAATGTAGCCAGAATGGCGCTTTTACTGGCCGGCATCCCGATCGAAGCGGGTGGTGTGACGGTCAACCGGCTATGTGCATCCGGATTGCAATCGATTATGGACGCCTCCCGGGCACTCATGGTTGGCGATGGCCAGGCATTTATTGCAGGGGGAGTAGAGAGCATGTCGCGGGCGCCTTACGTTTTAAGTAAAGCCAACCGGTCCTATGACCGAAGCCAGGAACTCTTTGATACGAGTATAGGCTGGCGCTTTATTAATCCTGAACTTGCCAAGCTCCATTATCCGTTCGCCATGGGCGAAACAGCCGAAAACGTCGCAGAGAAATGGGGTATTACCCGTGAAGCACAGGATGCTTTCGCCCATGAATCCCAGGTGAAATACGATGCCGCTCACGAGACTAATAAATTCAGCGAAGAAATTATTCCTGTTTCCATTCCTCAACGAAAAAAAGATCCCATTCATTTTGAAAAAGATGAGCATCCCAGGCTTTCCAGCCTGGAGATTCTTGCCGGACTCAGACCTGCTTTTAAAGAAGGTGGAACCGTGACGGCGGGAAATGCCTCGGGCATCAATGATGGCTCGGCGGCTGCGCTTCTTGTCAATGAAAAAACATTGAAAGAATCTGGTATGACGCCTATGGCCCGTGTGGTTTCCATGGCGATTGCCGGGGTAACACCCGATTGCATGGGCATTGGACCTGTCCCGGCCACTAAAAAGGCGTTGTCGCGGGCAGGGCTATCGCTGAATGATATCGACCTCGTGGAATTAAATGAGGCTTTTGCATCCCAGGCACTTGCGTGTATGCAGGAGCTATCATTGGATCCGGAAAAGGTAAATGTCAATGGTGGATCTATCGCAATTGGTCATCCACTTGGCGCCAGCGGCACACGAATTTCAGCGACGCTGCTTCACGAAATGGTAAAGCGCAAGGTAAAATACGGGTTGGCAACCATGTGTGTGGGTGTCGGGCAGGGAGCTGCCATCATCTATGAAAACCTTAGGCGTTAGACCTGATCGAGCTCTTTCTGAAATAAATCAAGGAATTCATCGAGCCGTTTCAGCCGGTATTGCATGATCCATCGTGGGTGTGGCAAGGGGCGAATCTCTTCAAAAAATCCATGGCGCTTATTTATCTTTTCCAGATAGGCAATGTTTTTTCCCATCCCCAAACTGAAGGCAACCGGCTTAGCTCCAAAGGAAAGCTGCTCTTTGATATTGTCAGCAATGTATGATTCCAACTGATTCTCCAAATCCCGGGAGTCATAGTAATTAAGATTTTTCCCTTCCCTGGTAAATCCCAGTGGAGAAACAGAAGTAATGTAAAATCTCTTGTAAAAAGCGACAGGTCCGCCGAGATGATCAATCATCTGATAAATAAACCTGGATGATAATTCCTGTTGCCCTTCAAACGAATTGGGAATGTCCAGAATATCTGAAAGTTTCTGTGGGTCGGTGAATGGAACCCCTGTAGATCCACCGCCATGGCGGCCCGGATTGATCCCGATCAGAAATGTCCTGTCTCCTTTGTCATTAAAATACCTGGTATAAAATTCCTGTATGACACGTTGTACTTCCGGATCATCCAATGGGTAAAGTACCTCGACACCCTCCGGCACCTGAGGTGGCTTTAACTTTTTATAATAATCCGCTACTTGTTCCCCAAACGTCTGCAAAATGATTCTTTTATTTTAAGATTCGGCCCGGATATGTCACTGGTCCTTTCGACGCATTTCAGACTGTCTCATGGGCATACTGTCTATCAGCGAAAAAAGGGACTCCAATGATACCACATCTTCACTCCGCTTTTTCACACCCCCGTCCTTTCCTATTAATACAAATGTAAAAGATTCTTTCAAACCGTATTCGGACCGGACTGCATCGAAGATATCTTCCGCATCAGGTGTCACTTGGTGGATTACGAGATCACGCTCCTTGATTCCGGCCTCATCCTGAGCAAGAACTTTGTTTTGTTTCGCTAGTTTTTCGTCCATTCCGGAGGGTGCATATAGCAGGATCACACGGTTTTTCCATTGATATTTTTTCAAAAAATCGTCTCGCTGACCATAGGATATAGAGAAAATCCCTACCATGGCCAGCGTAATCAGTAAAGAATTCATTAGCGCTTTTTTTAATATTGCCTGTTTTCGTGATAGTAACGTGCTCGTTCCTCCCCTTGTTTGGGGGAGGCCAATTTTGCAGAAATCCATTCGCCATGCCTGAACGACCGCTGGTCATTATTTTCGCCTTTCAGACAACCCTGAGGCCCCTTTCCCTCGTCTTATAGGTAGGTCAAACATCAAAATAATTTAATTATGAAAACGCTAACAACACTTTTAGCCCTTACTATTACTGTATCTTCATTCGCCTTGAGCGGACCAGGAGACAAGAAAAAATCAGAAAAGAAACCAGCCCCTGCCAAAGAATCACAAATGGCAATCATGAAGCTTGACAACGAAAGTTATAAGCTTTTTTACGTACCTGTGGAATCCTCAGACGCACAAAAAGTTCGTGTCAATGTCTATGACGAAGAAGGTCTTCGTATTTACAGCAGAAAGCATGTAACCAATGACGGATTTGCTGTCCCTTATAATTTCGAAGAGCTGGAACCAGGTACTTACACATTTGAAGTAATCAATTCAGATGGCACATCAATCCGTGAAGTAATCAAGCACACCGCTGGAGTCGAAGAAGTTGAGCTTACCCGCATGGAAGCCATGGTACAAAGAGTATCTGACGAGCAAAATAAGTTTCAACTGTTGGTTGTAAAGCCAAATGCAAACAGTGTGGTTATCAGAATCCGTGATGCGTATAATGTCGTTTTACACGAAGAACGCGTCAATTTCGAGAAAGGATTCAAGCGAGTCTATGACTTCGGTAATCTGAGTTCAAAATTCTATACTTTCGAAGTTTCAAGTGGTCCTCAGTCGCAGAAATTAACCGCTGAATAATCGAAAGATAAAAGACGCTTTGTTTAGGTTGAATAGGAACGGGGACTCGCAGACGGCAAGTCCCCTTCCTCTTTTATAGGGCTTTAACATAATGTTTCTTCCGCTGTTCCTTATACATGACACATGAGGAATATATGCAACTGGCTATCGATGTGGCCAAAGAAGGGAAGACCCCTTTTGGCGCGGTGGCTGTAAATGACGCCGGAGAATATTTTGCCCGCTATAATACAACATCGGGGGACGGCCCGATGGCGCACGCTGAAATCAATGCGCTGAAAGCCTGTGGAAATAGTTCACCCGTTACGATCTATTCTACAGCCGAGCCCTGCGTTATGTGTATGGGTGCCCTGATCTGGCATAAAGTAAAAAATGTTTATTTCGGTGTCGATATTTCAGTGATCAAAGATTACATTCCACAAATCGATATACGGGCAAAACAGGTCGTCAATAATTCATTTGCCCACTGCAACCTCCACGCCGGATTGCTTGTGGAGGAATGTGAGTCCTTGTTCAAACGCTACTCCTGAATTACCTGCCGCAATTTCCGGAACATCTCCCACAAGACTACACCGGCGCTTACAGAGATATTAAGCGAATGCTTGGTTCCTAACTGAGGGATTTCAACAGAATAGTCTGCGATATCAATAATTTCCTGACGAACGCCAAATACTTCGTTACCAAAAACCAGCGCCCATTTTTCATTTGCCGTTGGTTCAAATGCGTCAAGGGAAATACTGCCCTTCACCTGTTCGACAGCCACCACCTTAATCCCTTCGGATTTTAATTTCCTGACCGCAGCAACAACATCTGCTTCATGTGTCCATGAAACTGATTCTGTCGCACCTAGGGCAGTTTTCTGAATTTCACGATGCGGTGGTTGCGGCGTGATTCCGCCAAGGATGATGCGTTCAATAAGAAAAGCATCCGCCGAACGAAAGACGGAACCAACATTATTCATGCTCCTGATGTCGTCAAGAACCACCACGACAGGGATTTTTTTTGCCACATGAAATTCTTCAATACTCTTTCTATTTAATTCTTCATTAGCCAGTTTCCGTGTCATAATGTAAAATTGCAAAAAACCACGCAACTACACAGCCCCTTTCAGGTTGGTTATCGGACTAAAAAACGTAATATTTGTATTGGAGTGGCTGACCCTGGCATGACGAAGAAAAAATCTCCCAAAGAAACCCCATTAATGAAGCAGTATAATGCCATCAAGGTAAAATACCCTGGTGCCCTATTGCTTTTTCGTGTTGGTGATTTCTACGAAACCTTTGGGGAAGATGCTGTTAAAGCCAGCGAAATCCTGGATATAGTTTTGACCAAGCGCAGTAATGGTGCTGCTTCGCATGTGGAACTGGCTGGTTTCCCGCATCACGCCCTGGATACCTACCTTCCAAAACTTGTCCGGGCAGGAAACCGTGTCGCTATCTGTG
Organism: uncultured Roseivirgaceae bacterium; assembly: GCA_964351425.1. Lineage (GTDB taxonomy): Bacteria > Bacteroidota > Bacteroidia > Cytophagales > Cyclobacteriaceae > JAUILA01. Next base: position 7,941 of record CAYGOW010000008.1, on the reverse strand, counting down.
ACCAGTTGGAGGATCCCAAATCGGTTAAAGGAATCGTTAAAAGAGGGGTAACTGAGCTTGTTACCCCGGGCCTGTCATTCAATGATAATGTGCTCGATAAGAATCATAATAATTACCTTGCAGCGATCCAGCTGGTAAATGAAGGCGAAAGCGGAGCGGCTTTTCTGGATCTCTCAACGGGTGAATTCATGGCGGCGCAGGGCAATGCAGAATACCTTTCCAAACTTATCCAGGGGTTTAACCCGTCAGAAATACTCTATTGTAAAAAGCATCGTGATCAGATTCGTCAACTCACAGGAAATGACCAACACCTGTTCTCCCTGGACGAATGGATCTTTACCTATGAATTCGGCTATGACCGCCTGATTAAACAATTCGAAACCAAAAACCTGAAAGGTTTTGGCATTGAAAAAATGGAATCGGCCATCGCAGCGGCCGGAGCGATTCTGCATTACCTTGAAGAAACAGAGCACAGAGAAACGAGTCATATATCTTCGATAAGCCGGATTGACGAGGAAAAATACGTTTGGCTGGATAAATTCACCATCCGTAACCTGGAGTTATTGTTCCCTCAACAGGAGGTTGGAGTGCCCCTGAGTAAAATTCTGGATCACACCACGACACCCATGGGTGCACGGCTCATGCGAAAATGGATCGTTCTCGCGCTAAAGGAT
>CAYGOW010000008.1:1638-7257 GCA_964351425.1 uncultured Roseivirgaceae bacterium | reverse complement strand
GACGCGGTCGCCACCCGCCCCGACTCCTGGATCCCCCCCCGCCCCCCATGCGTGCCCGGCTCATGCGCAAATGGCTCCTTCTCCCGCTACAGGATCCCCGTCTCCTCGATGCACGGTTAACCATTGTTGAACGTCTGTCGCCTGACAAAGCACTTCGTGAAAAAATGACCGGATGGTTCAAGAACATCGGGGATCTGGAGCGGTTAATAGGAAAAGTTGCAGTTGGACGGGTAAATCCTCGCGAATTAGCCCAATTGAAGCGTTCACTGGCTATAATCCCTGAAATACGCACTCACCTGGCATCTGATCCCTCCGAGCCGTTACAAGAATTGGCCCGTACCCTGGATCCGTGCGACGAACTGCGTCAACGTATTGAAGGCGAATTGCAGGATGAACCACCGGCCAATCTTCATCAGGGGAATATCATGAAAGACGGAGTGGATGGCGAACTCGATGAATTACGCAAAATAGCCTATGCCGGAAAGGATTATTTGTTACAAATACAGCAACGGGAGATAAAGCAGACGGGCATCTCTTCCTTGAAGATTGCGTATAACAAAGTCTTTGGCTATTACCTGGAGGTAAGCAATGCCCATAAAGATAAAGTGCCCCAGGAATGGATTCGTAAGCAAACACTGGTCAATGCAGAGCGGTATATCACCGAGGAACTAAAAGAATATGAAGAAAAGATCCTCACCGCCGAAGATAAACTGGTAGTCATTGAGCAGCGGCTGTATGGTGAACTGGTTACAGCTGCAGCGGCCTACACGTCACGGATTCAACAAAACGCACGCATTATCGGACAGATGGATTGCTTGCTTTCCTTTTCACTAGCGGCAGATTCATACGGATATACCCGGCCAGTAATCTCTGACGACACCTCCCTTGATATTAAAGGAGGACGACATCCTGTTATTGAACAGCAGCTGCCTCCCGGAGAAGAATACGTTCCAAATGATGTTTATCTGGATAATACCACGCAACAGATCATGATCATTACCGGACCTAATATGGCCGGTAAATCTGCGCTTTTGCGACAAACGGCTCTCATCGCCCTGATGGCCCAAATGGGCTCCTTTGTTCCGGCAGATTACGCGACCTTAGGATGGATTGATAAAGTATTCACCCGTGTCGGCGCTTCTGACAATCTGTCCAGAGGAGAATCTACCTTCATGGTGGAAATGACTGAAACAGCAAGCATACTGAATAATCTTAGCGACCGTAGTCTGGTGCTTATGGATGAGATTGGAAGGGGAACAAGCACGTATGATGGTGTCTCCATTGCCTGGTCAATTGCCGAATTTCTTCATAATCATCCGGATTTCAGGGCAAAAACACTGTTCGCCACCCATTATCATGAGCTCAACCAGCTGGCCAATGATTTTCCACGTATTAAAAATTATAATGTATCCGTCAAAGAAGTAGGGGACAGGATACTGTTCTTGCGCAAACTTAAAGAAGGTGGAAGCCAGCACAGTTTTGGAATACATGTGGCACAATTAGCCGGCATGCCAAACAGAGTCGTACTTCGGGCAAATGAAATCATGCATTTTCTGGAAAAGGACCACAGCAAAAATCATGATATGACAAAGAAAATGGAAGAAGTCCCGAAAGCTAATTATCAATTGAACTTATTTGAGGCTGATCCACGTTTCAAGAAGGTAGAAGAATTGCTGAATGCACTGGATATCAATACGATCTCCCCTGTTGAAGCGTTATTGAAACTAAACGAGATTCAAACAGTATTGCGCAAAAAGGATTAACTTTGCTTTTTTAAAGCAGCAATGCACATATAATACACTATTATGGCACAAGCCACCCAACTTAGAAAAAGAAATAAACCCGTTCTGAAACAGGAAATTGCCTTTGCAATTGTCCACCTGCTTCCTTTGGGAGCGTTATGGACCGGGGCCACCTGGTTTGACTGGACACTCTGTGCGGTCCTTTATTTTGGCCGCATGTTCTGGATTACCGGGGGGTATCACCGATATTTTGCTCATAAATCATATAAAACCAGTCGCTGGTTTCAATTTGTCATTGCCTTTATGGCGCAAACCTCCGCACAAAAAGGTGCGTTATGGTGGGCCGCACATCACCGCCACCACCACAGACATAGTGATCAACCGGAAGATCCGCATAGCATGAAGCTTTATGGATTCTGGTATTCTCACGTCGGATGGATTATAGGGCCCGATTACAAGGAAACGGATTATAAAACAATTGGTGATTACGCAAAGTATCCTGAACTGGTTTGGCTGAACAAACATTATCTGGTACCTCCCATCATTCTGGCGCTTACAGTCATGGCACTTGGCGCCTGGGTAAATGGAGGAAGCCCTTTGCTGATGTTTACACATTTTGGGTTTAGCTCACTCTTTATAGGATTCTTTCTTAGTACGGTAATCCTCTATCACGCTACGTTTTCGATTAATTCAATCATGCATAAATTTGGAAATCAGCGATACAAGTCGGGTGATGAATCCAAAAACAGTCTTTGGCTGGCCTTACTTACAATGGGTGAAGGATGGCACAACAACCACCACTACTATGAAGTGGCTGCCCGCCAGGGATTTTTTTGGTGGGAGGTTGATATAACCTATTACATTCTGCGCATGTTTGGATGGATGGGCCTGATCTGGGATATCAGGGAAGTTCCCGACCACATCAAATATTCAAAAGACAAAGAAGAAGCAAAAGCCTTAAAAATGCATCCGGAAGAAATGCGCCGAAAATCAGCGTAACCTATTCCTGATAATTATATTCTGAGGAGAGCCTGGAAAAATCCCAGGTTCTCCTTTTTATTTTTGACGATCAGTAAGGGGATATTGGAATCGTATCTGATCATCTTTTCCGCTACACTTCCCAGGAGCAATGAAGCAATTTCAGTTCGCCCTCTGGAAGCAATTACAATGAGATCTGCTTTTTCATCGGATGCCACCTCGTACGCCCTTTCAGCCGGATCATCTTCTTCATCAAACGAGAGAACCACCTTCACATCATTTGCATTTATTTTCCTTTTACGCAAAAATTCCTGTGCGTCTTCCAGTGCGTTCTGCCGCATGATGGAAGCAAATTCTTCGTACGATTTACCGGTCATATGATACCCCGTGGGTACTTCATAGGAATTCTGAATGATAACCTCACAACCTATCTCATTTCGGAGTTTTTCTGCAAACGTCATTGCCATGCCCGAGGTATTGCTAAAATCAACCGGCACCAGAATCTTGGATAAATGGAATTCCACATGTTGAGGAACAAATAAAATACTGCAGTGTGCGACACGCGCCAATCGGTTTGCCAAACGACCTTCTCCATGCATTTCGCGCTTCCGGCCCATTACGAACAAATCCACTTCCTTGATACCGGACCAGCTCAAAACTTCCTTGATGGCATTTCCTTCCCTAACCTCATACTGAAGTGAGACATCTCCTTTTGGCGTATAGTTTTGCTCCACCTTCTTTCGAATATCATTCTCCAGTGATTCATCCAACGGGGCCATCATATCGGGATATTTTTCTACCACTCGCTCAGGAAGGCGCAAAGATTTGGCCACGTGGATAAAGTAGATAATATCCGGGTGAAACATTTCTTCAAGAATAGGTAAGTAAGCTATGATCTGTTCATCCATTTCTGTCAGATCCAGGCCTACCATAATTCGCTTGATTGAGTACATATGCCTGATGGTATTTTTACTAAATTTAGCTAAAAAAAGTAAAACGAGACATCATTTGATCTCATCCCCCGAATGAATTGGGGATATCCACTTTATCTCCATAAATTTACGGGCGTATAAAGACACCGCCTAACTACCTGCATGGCAAAACAACGAGCAAAAGGACCTTTAAATCCTGAAGAAAAAAGAAAGCTGAGCAAAGCAAATCTGAAAAAGCTGCTGGGTATCTTTCGCTACGTACAATCGTATCGTTGGTTCTTTATTCTTGGGATGCTCAGTCTTTTGTTTAGCAGTACCATTCTGCTGGCTTTCCCTTACCTGGCAGGTAAACTGGTTGATGTAGCTGACGGCAAAAGCTGGACGCTCCCTGCCTTTATGAATTTTTTACCCGGCGGAGTGGAAAACCAACCCTATGCTGTGCCGGTCACAGGAATTGCCTTATTATTGTTTGGTATCCTGTTTATCCAGGGGTTCTTCTCATTCTTCCGCGTCTATTTCTTCGCACAGGTGAATGAGCGGGCCATGGCAGATCTACGCCGGGATGTTTACAGCAAAATGGTCTCACTGCCTATGGCATTTTTCGATAAACGCCGCATCGGGGAATTGATCAGCCGTATCACTTCGGATGTGTCCATGTTGCAGGATACTTTCTCCGTTACACTGGCAGAGCTTTTCAGGCAATTAGCAACCCTGCTGATAGGCACCACCATTATCTTTATCATGGCTCCGCAACTGACCCTGTTCATGTTGCTCACGTTTCCCGTACTGGTCATTGCCGCACTTGTATTCGGCAATTTTATTCGACGACTTTCCCGGACTACCCAGGATAAACTGGCAGATGCCAATATCATTGTAGAAGAAACGTTACAGTCCGTTTCTGTCGTAAAATCATTCACAAACGAATTATTCGAGATTACCCGGTATAAACATGCGCTGGACGCCTTGGTCAAAGTGGCGCTTAAATCCGCCAGGTACCGGGGCGTATTTATCTCATTTATCATTTTTGTTCTTCTTGGCGGTATCGTCGGTTTGATGTGGTACGGAGCCTCACTGGTCCAGGAAGGAATCATGGAAAGCGGTGAATTGCTCAGTTTTGTTCTCTACACCGGTTTCATCGGAGGATCTATTGCCGGACTTGGAGATATCTACGGTCAGATTCAACGTGCCATTGGTGCGTCTGAACGGGTTATTGAAATTATCGGAGAACCCGGAGAACCTAGTCACGAACGAACAGATAAAAAAATTCCTTCCGGGACTATCACGTTTTCCGATGTTACTTTTGCCTACCCAACCCGTAAGGAACTCAATGTCCTTCACGGATTGAATTTTACGATTCAGCCGGGTGAAAAGGTGGCTTTGGTTGGACCAAGTGGTGCAGGAAAATCAACGATTATTCAATTGGTCATGCGGTTCTATTCCGTTGATTCGGGAGAAATTCTGCTAGATGGAAAACCTGTAAGCTCCTATGATCTCACTACCTACCGGGAGAATGTGGGAATTGTACCGCAGGAGGTCATTCTCTTTGGGGGCTCGATACGGGAGAATATTGCCTATGGCCGGCCAGGCGCTTCGGATGAAGCCATCATTGAAGCAGCCGAGAAAGCAAATGCCATGGAATTCATTACCCGCTTTCCGGAGGGAATGGATACCCTTGTCGGGGAACGGGGAGTAAAATTGTCGGGCGGACAGCGACAGCGGATTGCTATTGCACGTGCCATTTTGAAGGATCCGGCCTTGCTTATTCTGGATGAAGCCACATCTGCGGTAGATTCCGAAACCGAAAAAGCGATACAAGAAGCGATCGCTACTTTGGTCAAAGGGCGCACGACGATCGCCATTGCTCACCGCCTGGCAACTCTCCGCAATGCCGACCGGCTGGTCGTGATCGAGAAAGGGAGGGTGCTAGAGCAGGGGACGCACGAAGAACTTCTGGCGTTGCCTGACGG
>CAYGOW010000008.1:0-1628 GCA_964351425.1 uncultured Roseivirgaceae bacterium | reverse complement strand
TTCTGGATGAAGCCACCAGTTCGCTAGATGCCGAATCCGAAGTGCTTGTTCAGGAAGCCCTGGAAAAATTAATGGTGGGAAGAACATCTATCATTATTGCCCACCGGCTTTCGACAATTCGAAAGGTCGACCGTATCTTCGTACTGAAAGAGGGCCAAATAGTTGAATCAGGAAATCATCAAACACTATCGGCTCAGGAAGATGGCCTTTACAGAAATTTGCTCGAGTTACAGTTTCAGGTGAACTGAGCGATGATGTCCACTGTTAAGAGAATAAATTGCTTGTAACTATTTTTAGTAAATGAAGTCAGCGCCGTTAATACTTAAATCACACAAATTAAAATCAACTTCTGCCAGGGAGGAAGTACTTTCCCTGTTGCTGGAAAATGATTATGCGCTTTCTCATGCTGACCTGGAGCGTGAAATGGATTGCGACCGGGTAACGCTGTACAGGACACTCAAAACATTTCAGGAAAAGGGACTGATACATAAAGTCCTCGATGACAATGGCATAGCAAAATATGCGCCTTGTACAGAATGTACGTCAGAACATCATACACATGAACACGTCCATTTTAAATGCGACAATTGTGGCAACACTGTCTGCATTGAAGATGTGAAAATACCTACCATTAAATTACCCGCTGGATTTATTCCTCAGGAACAGAACCTTCTTATCACCGGGATATGTAATATCTGTAATAAAAAGTGATCTTATTTGGTTACTTCACCCGAAATAACTGAATAAAGATTGAGCGCTCTTATAATGACAAAGTTAAATTTGTATTTTTGGCTCATATGGAATTTTAGTTTCGTCAAACATTTGACTATTAGACACTTATAAACACCACGTGTAGATTGAATGATTGCCTTTTTATTCGGTAACGCCAATGAATCTTTACTATTTGGACTCTTCGGCGCCATTATTTTCTTATTCCTGATCATTGATCTCGGCATATTCAACCGGAGTGCGCATCGTATTTCCACGAAAAGCGCGCTGTACCAATCGATATTCTGGGTGGCTATTTCCGTGGGTTTTGGGTATCTCATTTATAAATTTGACGGCGGTACAGAAGCCTCTCTGGAATTCTTTTCTGCTTATCTGACAGAATATGCCTTATCGGTTGACAACATATTCGTCATTCTCCTTATTCTCCGATACTTCAAGGTAGCCGACCAGCATTATCATCGTATTTTATTCTGGGGTATTCTTGGCGCAATTGTATTTCGCGCCATCTTTATATTTCTGGGAGCGTATCTCATCGGACAATTTCACTGGATACTTTATGCTTTTGGGGTATTCCTGATGTATTCTGGAATAAAGATCTTTTTTGAAGAAGAAGACAATGAGATTGATCCGGGTAAAAATCCTGTTACACGATTTGCCCGAAAATATTTACGGATTCTTCCGGGGGATTATGGCGGACAATTCATGCTCAGGAAACAGGGTAAACTCTACTTTACCCAACTTTTCCTGGTGATACTGCTTATTGAAACAACGGACCTGATTTTTGCTGTTGATAGTATTCCGGCTGCTTTTGCAATTACACAAAACGAATTTTTGATTTATACATCCAACATATTCGCAATCCTCGGGTTGCGGGCAAAGTTCTTCCTTTTGGCAGGCAT
>CAYGOW010000007.1:25104-29957 GCA_964351425.1 uncultured Roseivirgaceae bacterium | reverse complement strand
CGCAGGAGACTGATCTATTTTGAAACGGTAGTTCCAGGCTAAGCCTCCTCCGAACTGTACATCCCATGAATTTTTTTTAATGAAACCAAACAATGCAAAGCCACCAAACATCAATTCACTGTAGGACACAAGGGATCCTTTTTTTACCGGACAGAGGGGACAATTCATAAATGACTGATCAAAAACCCGCAGACTGATACCTCCGGTTTGATATTGTATATCTCCTTTAAATTGCCATTGATTTAGTTTCCCGGATAAGTATGTGACAGAGGGAACCAGGGAGCGCTCGTCCCTAGGATTGTTAATCTCCAGGGTAACATGTTGAAATTGTACCTGACCACTACTGATAGCCCTGAAACCAAGTGATACCCCTGATTCTAACTGTTGGGCGACACTTAAGGCCGCCCAACAGGTGATCATCACAGAAAAAATGATGTGTTTCATTGCTGGTTGATCGTAAAGAATAGTTTTCCGGTGTTATAGGTCGTACCATATCCATTGGCGTCGTCACAATACCCTACAAATTCCTGATCCAGAAAATAGTCTTTTTCATTGATCGTGATTTTTACCCCTCCCGAGACATTTACATCCGAAATTTTGGTAGATAATCCGAGTGTGAGGTCCACTTTTGCTTTAGAATAGTCTTCTTCAAACCAGTCGTAGCGTACGAGGTCCCCGAATAATGTACGATCCCAATTAAAGACCGGAAGCGATTTGTCAAACCATTCCGGCTTACAACTAAAAATCCCACACGCTTTCCATTCACTTCTGTCATTGGAAGGATAGGATTTTCTCAGTGAACTGAAACCACTGGGGTTTTTAGAGGCAAGCGTGACAATGAAAAAGACTTCAGGGTTGCCATCCAGGTAATGTTCCGCTTGTCGGAAGATATTGATTGTGGCAAATTTTGCGCGCGTTATGTGATCCTGGCGATTGTATTGATCACGATCGCAGCCATCTTCCTCAGGCTCATTCCCTGCCGATGCCATTTCATTCGTACAGTCATACGCATCTTGTTTTAAATAATAGTCGTATTCTGAATCGGATAGTATAGGTTTAATGAGGCATGAACGGCCACTTAGCAGGTCAGGTAATTTATTTTTCCGGGCGTAGATGAGTCGCTCATTATGACTGATGACCAGAACCAATTGGTCCGGTTCCCTGGTAATATCCAGTACAACTTCTTTTCCGCGATCGAATGCGATCAATTCACTGACCTCGTTAAGGTCGACTTCCGGCGATCGGTAAACCACAAGCGGAATGTCATCGGTTGTATTCCAGTTTTCTGCCGTTTTAGTGCTGAGTGAAGGCATCGCGATTTGAAGCAATGGATCATTCTCAAGCGCCTCTGAATCGAAAACAGATGTCCATAAAGCATTAAAGTCCCCATCGAATTTCTCCATGAGCTTTGTTTTTAAATGTTGACGGAAGCTAATGTCTTCCACCTTCATGGAGATTTGACGGGCGAGGTCCTGTCCTGACTTAGTCGAGGGAGTGGGAACAGAATAGGTACGGGAAACAGGTGGGGGAATTTCATCCGAACAGCCGGAGAAACCCCAGAGCAATAGTATGAATAGTAAAATGGATGAGAGATTTTTCATGTAGCAAGCGATTAATGGTGATAAAAAAATTTGTCGGCCGAGGTATAATGTTCATACATACGGCGGACAATGCTTGTCCATGAAAAAGGCCGGGTTAACCCGGCCTTAAAAATTTATTGTTTTAGTTGGCGTATTCTGATAGGAATTTGATCCGCATCAGACGGAGTTCCTCCTCTGAGAAGTCATCATTATCTTCATCCTCCAGGGCAGCTTCAATACTATCGGTATCTGAATTGAGGAAATATTCGATGATTTCATCCTGTTTTTCATCATCGAGAATATCATTGATATAGTAATCGAGGTTCAGTTTGGTGCCGGAATAGCAGATGTTTTCTATTTCATCCAGCAATTGATCAAATGATATATTTTGTGTTTCAGCTATTTCATCGAGATCTACTTTCCTGTCAATTTGCTGAATGATAAAAATCTTGATCTTGGATTTATTGACGGAAGATTTGATAACCACTTCTGACGCCGTAACGATATCATTTTCCTCTACATATTTGTCTATAGCATCCAGGAATGGCTTTCCGAATTTCTTGACTTTGCCCATTCCTACGCCATTGATTTGAGCCAGCTCCGCTTCAGTGGTTGGATACGTAGTGGCCATTTCTTCCAAAGACGGATCCTGGAAAATGACATAGGGAGGTAAATCTTTCTGGTGGGCGACTTTTTTCCGCAGGTTTTTCAGGAGGCTGAACAAGTCAGCATCATATGCGTTGGCATTCACAGGTGGCCGGTCACCTTCTTCTTCTTCAGCCGGATTGGTTTCATAGGTATGATCCCCTGCCAGCATAATGCTGTACGGCTTCTTTAAAAATTCGCGTCCTTTTTCGGATACCTTAAGAACACCAACATTTTCAATATCCTTTTTAAGGAACTCGTACATCAGGGATTGCCGGATAACCGATCGCCAGTGTTCTTTCGATTTGTCCCTGCCATTTCCATATATCGCCAGCTTGTCATGGCCGTAGGAAGAAATATACTGGTCTTCTGTGCCCCGGATTAAGTGCACCAGGTGCTTCAGGTCAAATCGTTCATCAGTTTCTATTACGGCTTTTATGGCCGCCTGAACATCTTCCTTACCTTCAAATCTTTCCCGGGGGTGCAAACAATTATCACATCCTTCACAATTATCACGATCATATTCTTCGCCGAAGTAATGCAACAGCTGTCGTCGCCTGCAAACAGGAGATTCAGCATAGAAGGCCATTTCCTGTAGGAGAATGCGCCCATTCTCCCGTTCCTGAACGGACTTATCCTTATTGAATTTTTCTAATTTCAGGATATCATTATGGCTGTAAAACATCAGGCAGTTTCCTTCAAGCCCATCCCTGCCGGCGCGACCTGTTTCCTGGTAATATCCTTCCAGCGACTTGGGAACATCGTAATGTATGACAAAGCGGACGTCGGGCTTGTCAATGCCCATTCCAAACGCAATCGTCGCTACGATAATATCCACCTCTTCATTTAAAAAGTCATCCTGGTTCTTTTCACGAACACTTCCGTCCAGACCGGCATGATAAGGGGCCGCGCTAAATCCGTTCACAACGAGTAATTCGGCGATTTCTTCCACTTTCTTTCGACTCAGGCAGTAGACTATGCCACTTTTTCCCTTGTGTTGATGCACGAACTGAACGAGTTTCTTTTTCGCGTGCACTTTCTCCTGGACTTCATAATACAAATTGGTCCTGTTAAAGGAAGAAATAAACACGTCGGCACCTTCCATCTGCAGGTTTTTCTGGATATCCTGCTGGACTTTTGGCGTTGCGGTTGCTGTCAGAGCAATGATAGGCATATTCCCCAGGTGGCTGATGATATCTTTGATCCTTCGGTATTCCGGCCGGAAGTCATGTCCCCATTCAGAAATACAGTGGGCTTCGTCAACAGCTACAAAAGAAATGGATATGCTATTCAGAAATTCAATATTCTCCGGCTTTGTCAGGGACTCCGGCGCAACATAAAGTAATTTAGTCAACCCTTCGCGGCATTCGTTTTTAACCCGGTTTGATTCGGTTTTTGTCAGGGTTGAATTAAGAAAATGTGCATTGATCCCAAACGCCTGCATCTGGTCTACCTGATTTTTCATCAGCGCGATAAGCGGGGAAATGACCACAGCAAGGCCTTCACTAACCAGTGCCGGAAGTTGATAACAAAGGGATTTACCCGCACCCGTCGGCATAATAACGAACGTATTTTTACCTGACAGGATGTTGCGAATAATCGCTTCCTGGTTTCCGCGGAATTGGCTGAAACCAAAAACCTCCTTCAATTTTGATTTTAGGGCGTCCTTCTTCTCTTCGACCAGCATCTTAGTAGTTCATTTATTTAAATCATCTTTAATTAATTATATTTGTCGCGCTCGAACATGATGATTCAGACCACATTGAAGTTAGTAAAAAATATTCAAAAGATTGCCAAGGAAACCCTTATTAATGAGGCCAGGGCAATTGAGCAATTACAAGCCTATATTGACGACGAATTTGAGGCATGCGTTCAGGAAATTTTTACCGGCAAAGGCAGAGTCGTTGTGACCGGAATTGGCAAAAGTGCCATTGTTGCCAATAAAATTGTAGCTACATTAAACTCTACCGGGACCCCTGCATTATTCATGCACGCGGCAGACGCAATACATGGTGACCTGGGGATGGTGCAAAAAGATGACATTGTCATTTGCCTGTCCAAGAGTGGAAATACGGCCGAGATAAAGGTCTTGGTGCCGCTGCTTAAGCGGACGGGTTCCAAACTCGTTGCATTGGTTAGCAATACAGATTCCTATTTGGCGCGTCAGGCTGACTTTATTTTAAATGCCACGATTGACGAAGAGGCGTGTCCGAATAACCTGGCCCCTACCACGAGTACTACCGCCCATATGGCCCTTGGAGATGCCCTGGCGGTTTGTTTGCTGGCCTTGCGCAACTTTTCCAGTGAGGATTTTGCCCGGTATCACCCTGGCGGATCACTGGGCAAACAGTTGTATCTGCGCGTAGATGATATTATCCCTCAAAACGAGCTGCCTATGGTTACTCCGGATACACTTTTGAAAGAAACGATTCTTGAAATTTCTTCCAGGCGTTTGGGTTGTGCGGTTGTCGTGGATGATAAAGGAGGGTTGCTTGGAATAATAACCGATGGTGATTTACGTCGTGCCTTTGAGCAGGGATTTACTATGGAGACCCCGGCACGGAAGATCATGGGGTCGAAGCCGAAAACAGTCGAACTGGGTGATTATGCGGTCAAGGCACTGAGCAT
>CAYGOW010000007.1:22015-25094 GCA_964351425.1 uncultured Roseivirgaceae bacterium | reverse complement strand
TAGTAGCAGTCAGGTTGTAGTGGTCTCGGAGAATAAACCAAAAGGCATCGTGCATTTACACGATTTACTGAGAGAAGGAATCATATAATGGCAGCACAAGCCAATAATTACCTGATTATCATGGCAGGAGGGACAGGCAGTCGTTTCTGGCCTTACAGCCGTCTCGATAAGCCGAAGCAATTTCAGGACATCCTTGGTGTTGGAAAATCTTTATTGCAACTCACCTATGACCGGTTTGCCGCTAGTTGTCCGCCGGAGAATGTTTATGTCATTACCCACCAGGATTATGTGCATCATGTGGAAGCCCAATTGCCTTCCGTACGAAAGGAGTGTATCCTAAGAGAACCATTCCGTCGAAATACGGCACCATGCATTGCCTATGCCAGTCATAAGATCGCACAAATCAACCCGAAAGCCACCTGTATTGTAACGCCTTCCGATCACGTCATTCTCAACCAGGAGTCATTCTCAGAGTCCCTGTCCGCCGCACTTACGGAAGCGCATGACCAGGAAAAACTGATCACCATCGGGATTCAACCGTCAAGACCGGATTCCGGGTTTGGCTATATTCAGTACCATTCCGGGGACGAGACTTTAAAAAAGGTAAAGACCTTTACGGAGAAACCTGAGAAAAGCCTGGCGAGTAAATTTCTGGAAAGCGGGGATTTCGTCTGGAATTCAGGAATATTTATATGGAGTGTTAAGGCGATTGCCAAAGCGCTCTCACAGCATCTTCCTGAATTGAATGACAGCTTTCTGGAAATCCGAAATTCATTAAATACGGCAGACGAACAACGAGCGGTTCTTTCGGCGTATTCTCATATATCCAATATTTCCATTGATTATGGCGTACTGGAAAAATCCTCCGATGTCTACGTGATCCTGGGTGATTTTAGCTGGTCCGACCTGGGGTCCTGGGAGGCTTTGCATACCATATCGGAAAAGGATGAAGATCACAACGCCATCCGGGCGAATACCATGCTTTACAGGACTACCAATACCCTGGTGAAGGGTCCCAAGGACACGCTCATGGTTGTGGAAGGACTTGACAATTATCTTGTTACCCTGTCGGACAACGTGCTTCTTATCTGCAAACGTGAAGACGAATCACAGTTGCGACATATTATGGCAGATGCCCGGTCGAAGAAAGGGAAAAAATATCTTTAGCCCTGTAGCCGTTGGCGCACCACCTCGAAGGCAGCGATTGCAGAGGATACTGAAACGTTAAGGGAATCGATTTGTCCGGCCATGGGGATTTTACCTCTCAGGTCACATAACTTGAGGTATTCGGGAGAAATCCCGTCTTCTTCAGACCCCATCAGTACCGCGATGGGCCCTTTCAAATCTATCTGAAACAGACTGTCTTCTGTTTTTTCCGTACAGGCAAGAATTCGTATGCCGCTATTTTTGAGGTATTCCAGTGTGGTCTTCAGGTTATCTTCCCGGCAAACGGGAATGTGCCCAAGAGCACCTGCCGACGTTTTCATTGCATCAGAATTAATGGCGGCACTTCCTCGACTGGGAATGACCAGGGCATGTATTCCTGCACATTCGGCCGACCGGGCGATGGCTCCAAAATTTCGTACATCAGTAACGCGGTCCAGTATCAGGAGAAAAGGTTCTTCCCCTTTACCATAGGCTTCATTGATGATATTATCCAACGACGCAAAGGTCACGGACGACATCATCGCAATAGCTCCCTGGTGATTTTTTCGGGTAACCCTGTTTAGTTTTTCAACAGGGACCTGTACCACCGGTACATTGTGTTGCCGTGCGGTTTGAATAAGTTCTTTGAGTAATGGATTGCCCAGGCCTTTCTGGACCATTAGTTTATCGATCTCGTTACCTGCCAGGATATTTTCCATGATGGCACGAATACCGAATATCATATCCCTTCCGGGGGGTGATTGTTTCATATAGCTTTATCTTTCATCCATGGGCCTAGCTTCACGCCAATATCGTGCGGCAGCGATGTAGCCATTCCGATGCTCCGGGTTGCGCATAAGCGAATACTGACGGTCAGCATACGGACTCTGCAAAATAACAAAATTAAATGTCATCGGGGGAAGTCGTTTGCCGGGAAGATATGTCCAAATCTCCTGGTCCTTCTCACGGATCACCTGGTCTGGTACACCAAAGATAATAAATAACATACCCCTGTCGGTCTTCCAGCCCTCTTTGTAGGACGTAAACAGCTTGTTGGCATACGCCACCTGGTCATAATAGTTTTTGATAATCCATTTGGCTTTGTCTTTTCCGCCTGCCATCTCCACCCAGAATTGATCAAATTGCTTTTTGTTGCCATCTGCGGAACGAAGTTTTTGTCTTTCGTCATTGGTGGTAATGTAGATCAGCGGATCCACCAAATCTTCAATGGTCACGTATTCGGGGAAGTATGGTCCTTCCACCCGAAAGCTTTCTCCTGACGAGGAGGGTCTGCCCGTTTTGACATAGAAAAGCCCTTCTTCGTCGTAAATATGGTCATACGCGGTGTCAATCTGGAAGGTGGATGTCACTTCCATGGTTCTGGGTACTTCACCTGATTCCGTGGTCATAGGAGCCCTTGCTGCCGGAAATTCATGCGCATAATGAGTTACTTCAATAGGCAGAGAGGCGAGCATATCGTATCGGCCCTCATTGATATAGGACCGGATCATGGGGCGGTCCATATTATCCTTGAGCATAAAGGCATGTACATCGCTGGTCCGGACATCCTGGTAGAATGACAGGCCGCTGAGGCGACTTGTTACTTTAATAATAATCAGCGGAGGGAAGCTTCTGAACCGATACCCGATGAAGTAAGACTGACCTCGCTGGCCCAGGAAGGTGGTGTCTGCCGGGGTTAGATTCTCCGTTAGAGGGGAATCGTAGGAATTCGCACTGATAAATTGAACCGTGTAATCAGACAACGACGTACTTTGGTTGTTCAATTCGAGTTCGAGTACAAGCAACTTGCCTTTTTCCGAACTTTCAACGAGCCGGTAATACAGGAATATTTCCTCCTGCGGGTCGTATAAATGGGCGAAATTGATATCAGAAACCTTTTCCTGGGCAGTGACCTGCTGGAAGGAGGTAATTA
>CAYGOW010000007.1:21499-22005 GCA_964351425.1 uncultured Roseivirgaceae bacterium | reverse complement strand
TATCAGTACCAATAAGGGAATATATAGCTTAAACATAGAATGACACTTGATTTAACTAAGGTAAACAAATTCTGCGCCAGAATGAATGTGGGTTGTTTGGATTAGGTGGGGAATAATATGTTCAATGTTCCTATTTTTGTCGCAAACTAGCGATATGGGCGTATACACTACAGAGATAGCATCTGATAAAATACCTTCTGACAATCCGATTCACCAGCGTCTGTTGCAGGCGTATTACCTGGCTAAACCGTATGTGCAAGGGAATTTGCTCGAAGTAGGTTGCGGGGAAGGGCGGGGAATTCCTGTACTGGAGGAGGATTGCACGCACTACACCGGACTCGATAAAATACAGGAGGTGATTGATGAGCTTTCTCAGGCGTATCCGGCTCATACGTTTATACAGTCGACGATTCCGCCCATAAAGGGCCTTGAAGATAATTCTTTTGATAGTATTGTTACTTTTCAGGTGATCGAACATATTCGTCCGGATAAAGAATTTTTGAAGG
>CAYGOW010000007.1:6214-21489 GCA_964351425.1 uncultured Roseivirgaceae bacterium | reverse complement strand
TTATATCGCCTGTTGCGTCCCGGTGGCATCGCGCTCGTCACAACCCCGAATATTAAAAAGACCTTAACCAGAAACCCCTGGCACATTCGGGAATATACACCGGAACAGCTTACTGCATTGGCAAAGGAAGTTTTTGATGAGGTTGAAATGAAAGGGATTGCCGGAAACGACAAGGTAATGACCTACTATAATATGAATCGGGAGGCTGTTCGGCGAATCACACGCTACGACGTCTTTAACCTGCAGTACCGGTTACCGGCCGCATTGCTTCGTATTCCGTACGACCTTCTGAATCGGTTGAACCGGAATAATTTAAAGGACTCCGATGACAGCCTGGTAAAAAGCATCACCCATGAAGATTATATCCTCACTGATGATGCTTCTGATGCACTTGATTTATTTTGTGTCCTTCGAAAGAAATAGGCTGCTTTATAAATTCTGCCTGTTTCCTTCGTAAATCTGCATGCCCTGGTTGTAGGCATTGGTAAACTTCTCAGCTAATTCATCTTCTCCGTTTATCAGCATGGTACGCTGAAGCTCATTGAGAATGATGATGTTTTTCTGCAATTCAAACCCGGTATCTCTTCCGCCATTCTGAATATAGTTGATCATTTCTATGGCGCGGTCTCCGATGGTTTCTGCAATTTCGCGGGCTTTGTCATTCTCATCAACCATATACAACAGGGCGACGGTTCGACTTGCCGTGTAATCATAAGGAACGGCCGCATCCGGCATTTTCTCCAGCATGAATAACAGTGCATTCCGGGCTTTTTCCTTTTTACCTTCATTCAGAAGTGCTGCTGCAAGTGTATTGAAGCTGCTGCGGTGATTCAGAACAAAGTTGCGGTAGTCTTCCGTGTAGTAAACCGACGGATTGTCCAATTCGCGGAATTGGAATTTTTCCATCAGGTTGGTATACATGGTTTCCGTATCAACAAAATCAGTCTGCGGTTGTGGGTTTTCTATCGGGAGAATGCGGTAAGCATTGCCCTCCTGAATAGCATACTTATCCAGGTCAATATTGATCTGTTCTTTAGATGTATTGTTGAGGTAGATAGGACGAGACCAGTCGGTTGTGGCCAGTATGTCCAGAATCGCCAGGTCTTTCTTCTCCAGTCCTCCACGGCCTTGTTTCAGGCTGAAGGTCATCCGGTCCACGAGCAAACTATCCATCCCTGACGGGATAATGCCCAGGCTTCGGACTTTTTCCTTATCAATGGGCAGAGTAAACGTACTGCTTGGCACCACATTGGCAGAAGGGTAGACCCGCAGGCGATCGTCATTTTCCTTGAGTAAGTTGATATATTGACGCAAGTCAATCGAACGCAGGTTGAATTCCTCATAGAGCGGAAGGTAGTCATTCGGTCCGCCCGATTCATAATTCTTCAATGTCAGGGTAAACGGAAACGGTTCCGATTCATACACCTGTCGCATCATTTGTTCGATATACCAGTCGGTATTAAAATAGGACAATACCACCACGCGAGCATCGGTCCGGAAACCCTCCACATCCTGCACATACCAAAGCGGGAAGGTGTCATTATCCCCGCCAGTGAAGAGGATGGCGCCTTCTGCAGTGGAAGAAAGGAAATTCTTGGCTGAGTCTACTGAGAAATACCGGTTGGAACGGTCATGATCATCCCAGTTTTGTTGTGCCATGATGGCCGGTGCAATAAGGCAAAGCAATGTAGCACCAATGGCTGCGGGTTTGGCAGCCACGGCTTTTTTCAGGGCGGCTGCAATAGGCAACACGCTAAATCCGATCCAAATGGCAAAAGCATAGAATGAACCGACATAAATGTAATCCCTTTCACGTGGTTCGATCGGGGGTGAATTCAAGTAGAGGATCAACGCAATACCTGTAAGGAAGAATAACATGGCGACAAAAGTGAAGCCTTTAATATCCTTTTTGTACTGGAAAACGAGTCCGATTATACCGAGGACCAACGGGATCATAAAGTAATTATTTCGGCCCTTGTTGGTTGCAATCTCGGCCGGTACATCTTCCATTGCCTCAAGGGGGGAAAGCCATCCGGCATCCTGGATATCGCTTTCGCGTCCGGCAAAATTCCACATGAAATAGCGGAAGTACATCCAGCCTAGCTGGTGCTTGAACATGAACGTTAAGTTGTCCCCGAAGGAAGGCTTTTCGTTGGGGCGTAGTCCACTCACTTGCCTGTATTTGCGAATATGTTGCGGAGCTTCGCTGTACATGCGCGGGAAAAGGGTGGAATGGGCCGGGTCATATTTGTATTCTACCTTGCGGTCCACCACCTCGTATTTATCTTCTCCTTTTACGTATACAGCCTCACCTTCTTCGGTGATGGCGCGTCCCATTTCATCGCGCAGGACATCTGCCGTGAAATATTTGCCGTAAAAAAGTGGGCGGCTTCCGTACTGCTCGCGTTTCAGGTATTTTACGAAAGTAATGGCATTTTCAGGATTGTTTTCATCGATAGGCGGATCGTAGTTCGAACGAATCACAATGATCGAATAGGAGGAATAGCCAATCAGGATAAAGGCCAGGCTTAGTAGTGCCGTATTGAGCAACGGTTTTTCGTGCTGTAATGACCATTTGATTCCCCACACAAGGGCTGAAATGACCAGCAAGGCAAAGATAATAGCGCCTGATCCGAAAGGCAGGCCGATGTTGTTAATGAAGAATATCTCAAAATATCCGGCTACGGAAGGTAAACCCGGGATAATCATGTTATTGATCAGGATGACAATAAAACCACTAACTACCAGTGTCCAGATAATTCCTTTCGTGGTGGGGGTGTATTTCTTGAAGTAATAGATAAAACCGAGTGCGGGGATGGTGACCAGGTTAAGCAGGTGGACACCGATGGACAATCCCATCATGTAGGCAATAAGGATAAGCCATCGGTTGGCACGTGATTCATCCTCTATGAGGTCCCATTTAAGCATGGCCCATACGACCAGTGCGGTAAAGAAACTGGAAATCGCATACACCTACGCTTCAACCGCGGAGAACCAGAAAGAGTCGGAAAACGTGTACGCCAGGGCACCGACCGCACTGGCACCAAGGATGGTAATTTTATTTGCCAGACTGATTTCATCGCCAGGTTTGATGCCCAGCATTTTACGTGCAAGCATTGAAATCGTCCAGAAAAGGAAGAGAATGGTAAATGCGCTGCTGAGTACACTGACAATATTAATCCAGAAACCCACTTGTTCGCCGTCCCCAAAGGAAAGGAGCGAAAATACTCTCCCGATAAGCAAGTAAAAAGGGGCTCCCGGAGGGTGGGGGACCATTAGGCGGTACGAAACCGCGATAAATTCACCTGCATCCCAGTAGCTTGCTACCTCTTCTACCGTGAGAAGGTAGACGAGCGCAGCAATTCCAAATATGATCCAACCAGTAAGGTTATTGAGTTTACGGAAATCCATTTGTTACGATAGTTATCAAATTTGAGGCGAAATTAAAGAAAATATTTCACCTTATCTCCTTAAAGGAGGGGCTAATACTAGAGTACGAAAACATTATGGATTTAGTATAAGCCGGTTGATATATTCTCCCGGACTATTTATAAATGCCCATGTAATAGGCCAGCCAGATAAGAAACGGGACTACATAGAAAATTCCCACGACCGCGAGGGGCACCCATTTTTGCTTTTGTGCAGTTTGATGAAGCAGGTAATACAGCAGGCCCCAGTAGGCCACCTCAAATATATTGAGCGCCTTGAGCGGGTAGATCCACATTTGGTCAATGCTGCGGGCGTCCACAAGTAAAACCAGCGAGGCGGGGTAGTAGATATTTATTTCGTAGAGTGTAGAATCCGAGGCCAGGAAAAGAAAATGCAAGATTTTCAGGATTTCGGGGATCAGGAAAATGAATTCTGCCACGATCGCGATCTGGAAACATTTGCCATAGGAAACATTATACCCAAAGAGGAAACAACCTACCCAAAGCAATAAAGCGATGATCATAAATTTCCACAGGTAGATGACCGGGATGGTGGCATATTGGAGGGCGGAGATCATTTTCAGCAGACCAGCTTCCCCCTGAAGTTCGAGTACTTCGAACGCGGCGGTCCCACTCTCCAGGAAGGATTTCTTGATCATCAGCAGGAAAAACGTCAGGGTGCATAATAAAATGAATAGCAGCCATTTATTGGTGGTAAGCGCATCTCTGGAGATTGATTTCATGGACATGAGGTAAAGATAAATAGTTGTCCTAAATATAAGGCTCCATTGTACACGGCATTGAACCTTTTATCCGTTTTAGGTATTGATTACAGACAATCATGTAGATTTGTGGCTATGAAGACACTTCTGGTATCGCTGTGCCTGGTGCTGTGGGTTTCGAATATGTGTGCCCAGGATTCGACGTCTGTGACTTCCGACGGTCAGGTTATTCTGATTGCTGATATGCAGATGCAGATTGACGTGAATCAGTCGATGAATAACCTGTACAATTTTAAATTTGAAGAAGCCGAGGCGCAGTTTAATTACCTTAAATATAAATATGCCTGGCATCCGCTGCCTTATTTTTTACTGGGATTGAGTGAATGGTGGAAGATCATGCCTGATCTTACCAATGAGACGCATGATGCCAGTTTTCTGGCGTACATGGATACAGTAATTATGCGCGCGGAGGCGATGGAAAAAGTACCCCAACGTCAGGTGGAAGCTTCCTTTTTCCTCGCAGCGGCGTATGGTTTTCAGGGCAGGTTATACAGTTCGGAAGAGCGGAAAAACTGGCGGAAGGCTGCGGTAGTGGGCAAGAATGCCCTGAAGCACATGTCTGATATTCGGGGAAAGGAAGAGCTTAGCGTTGAACTTTTATTCGGGGAGGGACTCTACAATTATTTTTCGGTTTGGGTGGCGGAGAATTATTTCCTGTTGCGACCGGTAGTGGCTCTGTTTCCCAAAGGCGACAAGGAGCTGGGCATTAAGCAGCTTCGGGAAGTTTCCTACAATGCTTTTTATACCCGGACCGAGGCGATGGTTTTTTTGATGCGGATTCTGAATAGTTATGAAAATGACCGGGCAGGGGCTTTTTACATTGCTGAATATTTATATCAGACCTACCCTGACAATCCGTATTTTCATCGGTATTATGCGAGAATGCTGTATTCGATGGGGCGGTTTTCCAGGGCACGACCGGTTTGTGAAGATATCCTGGCGCGCATTGATCAGGGGATGACAGGGTATGAAGCGACGAGTGGACGCTATGCGGCATTCTTTTTAGGCCAGATCTATGAGAATTTGCGGGAATATGACAAAGCCAAAATTTATTATGAGCGGACGATTGGGTTTGCCCGGGAGATCGAGGCGGATGACTCGGGGTACTATCATTACTCTCTTTTAGCGCTTGGGGATATTGCCCGTCGCGAGGGGGACAAATCTGAAGCGAAACGCTACTACAAAATGGTCAAGGACGAGGCACAGCGGAAGGATCGGGTGCACGAGCTGGCCAGGGACAGGTTGAAGGAGATGTGATTATTCAAACAGTTGCATGAAGCTATCCTCAATGGCCAATTTAGAGTAGTTTGCCTCGATGTGCTTGCGTGCGGACTCTCCCATTCTTTTTCTTTTTTCAGTCTCTTCGAGCAGCATGGTGGTGTAATGAATCCAATCCTTTTCATTCTCACAGAGGAACCCGGAAGTCCCATGTATGATTACCTGCTCATTGACACCCACCCTGGAGGCAACCGAAGGCAGTCCAACAGCACCATATTGAATGAGCTTGAAGCCACATTTGCCCTTGGTCCATGGATCATCGGGTAGTGGCATAATACCAATATCCGCCCTGGCCAGAACATTTGTCTCGTTTTCCATGGACCATGGAA
This sequence comes from uncultured Roseivirgaceae bacterium, assembly GCA_964351425.1. Lineage (GTDB taxonomy): Bacteria > Bacteroidota > Bacteroidia > Cytophagales > Cyclobacteriaceae > JAUILA01. The sequence continues at coordinate 15,672 of CAYGOW010000007.1, read as the reverse complement.
TAAACGTTAAGAAATCGGGTTGAACCTGCGGTGGTTTGTCGGCCATAACCAAAAGTGTAAAGTCCCGAACTTTAGAAAGCTTTTCAAGGATAGGAAATAGCTGTTCGAGGTAAATAAGCGTCGTGGAGGAGCCGGTCCAAACGAGTTGGGGAGGATCGTTTTTTTCACTGCGGGCTTTCGGCGCGTGAACGGAGGTATCGACCACCGTAGGGATAATGTACACCTCATGATTGTATTGACTGGCAAAGGCGGCGAGGTAGTCGTTCCCGCATGAAATTTTGGAGCTCCACCTGCACAGATATTTGATTTTACTTTTCCATTTGAATTTTTGCCTGAAACCTGATTCATGCGGATCGGGTAGCCAGATAGCATCGTCAAAATCGTAAATGATTTTTTTCTGGAAAATTTTTGCCAGGATAAACTCGAAGAAAGGAGGACCTGCTGGTGTTACCTCGCGGTGAACAAAGATAAAGTCTGCATTCAGGGCTTTAAACGAGTGAATAATTCGTTTAAGAAAGCCTTTGATGAGAAACCAGGCGGCCAGCATGGGGGAAGGTTTTGAGCGTAATTTTTTGTAGTCTGTTGCAGAATAGAACGAAGCAAAATTAACCTGCGAGGATTTTTTCAGGGAATCAATGAAAAACTCAAACCGAAATCGTTGTGAAGGAGCGGCATGGGGAGGGTAAGGGACCAAAAAGGAAATTTTTTTCATTTCGTAATTGAGTCAGCCCCTAAAAGTAGGGCTTTTGGCCTACAATTAAGAGGAGGGTGTTCAGAACGGAAGAATTATTTACTAATTTTCAGCTGACATGGAGCTGAAAGATTTAGTCGTAACCCCTATTTGGATTATTATAATCCTGATTGCCGCCTATTTAATTCGGCCGTATGTGACAGATGACCGGATCAGGCGGTATTTTTTTCCTGCACTTATTTTTCGTTTGCTAGCAGCTATTTTGATGGGATTTTTATATCAATTCTATTATGATAGCGGGGACACATTCCTTTACCACACTCGTGGTAGCACGATCGTATATGAAACTATTATTGAGGACCCCATAGAAGGTGTGAAGTTGTTGTTTTCGGATGGGAACGTTAATGATCATGAGTACAAACATATTTCCCGGATAAGATACTTCGGGGATGATAGCTCCTACATGATTGTCCGAATCGCTACAATATTTGATTTATTCACGTTTGGTACCTACAGTGCCACTGCTCTTTTTTTTGCACTACTAAGTTTTTCTGGTTGTTGGGCAATGTATCTCGCATTTGATAAGTATTTTCCTAATCTCCACCTTCAGGCTGGCATTGCTTTACTTTTTATTCCGACCGTTATTTTTTGGGGATCGGGCCTTTTGAAGGATTCAATTACTCTGATGGCTATAGGCTGGTTTATTTATTCGTTCGACCAGCTTTTATTTAGGCGTAGGAATATTGTACTTAATGTTCTTATACTATTATTTGTTAGTTATATCTTATTGGCGGTAAAGCTTTACATACTCCTTGCGTTACTTCCAAGTTTGATTGTATGGTATTTTGTGGCCAATCTAGGATTGATAAGAAATATCGTGCTCCGCTGGTTAATAGCTCCTTTTACCATACTGTTGTGTATGGGAATGGCTTTTGCCGCTATTAATCAAATTTCTCAGAGTAACGATAAATATTCTTTGGAAAACATTTCTACAACAGCCATGATCACTGCTAATGATATTGCCTATTGGACAGGCAAAGATGCAGGTTCTACATATGTTTTAGGTGATTTAGACGGGTCATATCAGAGTTTGATCAGATTGTTTCCATCAGCAATTAATGTTACTTTTTTTAGACCATATCCCTGGGAGGTAAATAATGTATTGATGTTGTTGTCCTCTTTTGAATCGACTATTTTACTTTTCTTTTTTCTCTACATTTTATTGAGGAGTAAAATAATAAACCTCTTCCGTATTAAGTGGCCACCCATTATAATTTTTGCCTTTGTTTTCGCCATAACATTTGCTTTCGCTGTAGGTGTATCGACCTTTAATTTCGGTACCCTTTCACGGTACAAGATTCCATGTATGCCGTTGTTTTTAATGGTACTCATTTATGTAAACAATCAATTGTCCATTCAATCAAAACGCCACAGGGATCTTGAGTATCTTTCATAATTTGAGGAAAATTTCACAGACAGGTGTTGCATCGATTGTGAACATCCTGGTTTCCTTGATAAGGACTAAGTTGATCGCATTATACACGGGGTCAGACGGAGTTGGAATACTAGGTCAAATAGGAAATCTTAACAATATCGCGCAAATGACCTCCACTTTTGGAGTTCAATCGGGATATGTAAATGAATCTGCGGCGGCTATTCGACAGGGCAGTAAAGCAAAGGAGGGTGGATTACAATCAGTCTATTTTTTCCTTTGCCTTTTTGGATCATTGGTAACGGCAACTGCCATATTCGTTTTTTCATCGCCTATCAATAACTGGCTATTTCCGGGAGCCGATTACATATTTTACATCCGGCTGGTTGCACTCAATAGCTTGCTACTCGGGCCGGTTCTTTTTTTTCCATCCATGTTACAAGCGAATCTTCTTATTCGCAAATTGATGGTCTATTCAATAGCACTAAGTATTATCAGTACGTTAGTGACCATCCTGTTACTTTATTTTTATCAACTTGATGGGGTCGTTTTTTCTTTTGTACTAAATTCTGGCTTTGCCATTCTTCTGGGGATATGGTTTGTCCGGAATGTTCGCCACCCTTGGTACCACACCCTTCGGATTAATATATTCAGGCAACTTCCGCTTTTGAGGCAATTACTTAAATATGGAGCAGCCGGACTTCTGACAAGTGTTGCATTTCAAATTGGGTATACGATTATCAAAAGTATTTTAATTAAACAGGGTGATTTATCGGATGCAGGAATGTATCAAAGCGTTGCTAATATTTCAAACCAATACCTACCGGTATTTTTAACATCATTAAGTACCTATGTTATTCCACTGATGGCAGGGGCTAATAGAAAAGAGCAAGGGGTTTCGGTTAATAATTCTATGCGGGCAGTTTCCATACTTTCCTTTCCTGTTATCGTAGTACTTGCTCTTTTTGGTAATGAAATATTAGTAGTACTCTACAGCAGTGAATTTTCAAGTGCGGCTCCCCTACTTATCTGGATGGTTTTGGCTGATTTGATCAAAGTAATAAATCGCGTCATGGGATCATTGGTAATAGTTTTAAAGAATTTTCGCCTGTGGATCACCACTGATCTTCTGTCAATAGTTTCTTCCATACTACTAACTTATCTTCTTTTTCCAGTCTATGGGCTGAAAGGAGTCGCATTTGCAATGATCGCCACCCAAATTATGATATTTCTTATTTACACTTTGTCCTTAAAGCGGATTTCCGGGTTTCAGATATCCCGACAAATGTACTTTTTTCTGGCTGGGGCCATTTCCCTTCTTTTAGTCATCAATCTGGTTCCTGTACCTTTATACATTAAGACAATTATTAGTTTTACAGGATTATTTGCTTTAGTTGGTTCTTTACTAAAGCGAAACGAGTGGTTAAGGATTAAAAATTTTATCAGGAATGATTCAAACCGAGAATACTAATTATTTTATAAAACCGGGGTATACCTGCAATTTATCCCAGGATCATAAGCCTCTGGCAATATATAAAGTGCCTCCTATGTCAAAGGTATACCAGGTTCCTGTATATGAGAAGGTTAGGGAATATTTACGAAAGAACCCCGGATGCAGAGTTTTAGAGTTAGGGTGTGGAACGGGGTATAAATTAAATAAATACATAAAGAAAGATGCAAATGAGGTGATCGGAGTCGATCAAAACGTTTGTATTGAATATGCTCAATCGAATTATACAGGGATTGTTTGGACGGAGCTTGACCTGGAAGGGGAGCCCTGCCAAATTGATTCAAAGCCATTTGATGTTATTATCAGTGCAGATGTAATTGAACATCTTGTTGATCCGGATAAATTGCTCGCGTTATGTAAAATTAATTCTCATAAGGATACTAAGATATTTCTATCTACTCCAGAAAGGGATCTTGTGCGAGGAAAGAATGATTCGGGACCTCCCGGTAATAAACTCCATATTCGCGAATGGAATGCCATCGAGTTTAAGAAATTACTTGTTTCACGGGGACTAGCTATTAAAAGTCATGAAATACTTCCTGATAGAAAAAGTCGTTGGCAAGATAAGCTTCGGGGAGTAAAGCCACTTAAAACTTGTCAACTAGCTATCTGTAGTCTATAAGGGATGAATAATACGGGACTGATTTCTATTATAATGCCTGCATTCAATGTAGAGAAGTACATTGAACGGGCTGTTTCGAGTATTTTAGATCAGACATATGAGAATTTTGAGCTTTTAATCGCGGATGATTGTTCTACGGATTCAACTCTCAATATCATAAACTCATTTGAAGATTCGCGTATTCGCGTATTGCCAAACCCAGAGAAACTTGGATATACAAAGTCATGCAACAGGCTCTTTCCATTATGCCAGGGGGAATATATTACTTTTCAGGATGCTGATGACTTTTCCAGTCCTGATCGCCTTGAAATTCAGCTGAATCACTTATACCAGCGTCAAAATTTGGCTATGTGTGGGACCGGTGTGACTATTATCACAGATCGTGAACGAAAATTAGATGAGATCCATCGTTCAAGGACTTACATGGAAATTCTTAAGAATCTTCCACAACATAATCAGTTTATCGGTTCGACCATAATGATACGTCATGCGATCTTGAAAAAAGTCGGTGGTTATCGGGAAGAGTTTTCCAGATGGGGAAATCAGGATTATGACTGGGCATACAGAATATGTGAGGGGCATGAGGCTGAAAACATACCAAAGGCTCTATATTTCTACAGGCAGAATATCCATTCAAATTCTAAAAAGGTATCCGAACTACGGGCTATTGGCCCATCACTTGTGCAGGAATTTGGAAAACAGAGAAAAGAGAAAGGTATGGACCTTCTAATGAAAGGGGACCGGGATGGGGTGGCACGGCTTGAAGAACAACTGCTTGGCCCTTACAGGTTGGATAAGTCATTGATTTATCATGTCCATGCAAAAAACAGAATTTACATTCATCAGTATCAGGAGGCATGGCGCCTAATCATTAAATCGATACGATCCGAGCCTTTTGTTTTGCGAAACTATGTCTTGTTACCCAGTCTTCTTCTGAGAGTATTCTATCGACTATTCAAATATCGGGGCGATTTGTGAAAAAGGATAAGCTGATATTAATGACCAATGAATTTCCCTTTGGGAATCAGGAAACGTTTCTGGAAGAGGAGATTAAGGTTTTGTCTGCTGCTTTTGAGCGAATAATAATAATTTCCATGAACGGACATGGACCGGCAAGGGGAATACCACCAAACGTGATGTACTATTCGCTTGATGACCTGCCAAGCTCAACAAAATCACTTTCAGAGTGGTGTTCAGTCTATATAAAAGGGGCCATGATGGAGTCGACGTGGTGGAATTATATTTTTCATTGCATAGCCTTTGGCAAGTATGTCACCAGGGAATATGAAGCATATAGTAAGGTTAAAAAATTCTTTAATTCAGACTTTTCAGAAGGCAACTGGATAGGTTACAGTTATTGGTATCTTTCCGGCTGCCTGGCACTCACCTTTTTAAAGAAGGAGAAACTACTATCCAAAGCCATTTCCCGGGTTCATGGTTACGACCTTTATGACATAAGACAGGGTGGACATATTCCATTCCGACAATATAAAATAAGCCAATTAGACACTGTCGTTACTATTTCTGCACATGGCAAAGAGTATTTATCCAAGCGGGTAAATTCTCCCGAAAAGATCGGATTAAGTTATCTTGGCACTGCGGATCATGGCCTTGCTCCCTTTGAAGCGGCTGGAATATTTCGTATTGTTTCCTGCAGTAATGTGATTCCAATTAAGCGTGTAGAGAGGATAGCAGAAGCAATCAACTTGCTTAAATTTAACGTCGAATGGGTTCATTTTGGCGATGGAATTTGCCTGGATGAAGTAGAATCAATTATGAAAGAGTGTTCAGACAATATTTCATATGATTTCAAGGGTAGAGTTTCGAATAATGATTTAATGAAGTTTTACCAAAACACATCTGTAAATTTATTCATAAATGTTTCTTCCACTGAAGGCTTGCCGGTATCAATGATGGAAGCGATAAGTTTTGGAATTCCTGTGATCGGTACCAATGTCGGTGGCGTCAGTGAAATAATAAATGATCAAACGGGCAGGTTGCTTCCCGAGGATATAAGTCCGGTAGAATTGAGTGGAATAATAGAAGCTTTTAAGGCATCAGGGATGAATTCAGCAACGTTCAGAAAGGGAGTTCGTGAATTCTGGTGCAGGCATTTTATATCACCGGATTGTTATTATTCATTTGTAGAAAAATTTCTCCGGTGAGAATCGCAATGATATATGCATTGGACAGGGATAACAAATCGCTGGTCGGATTGAATGCCAAAATGCAGGCACAACGCAGGGCTTTTCAAAAGTTTGGTGATGTAGATCTTATTAATGTCGGAAGAGGAGGTGTGTATATTAATGATGAATTGGTCGAACCATTTAAAACAGGTACGGTAAACTACTGGATTGGTTATTACCATACTTTTTTTAAGGTTTTATCTAAACTGGTAAGTCCGGGTTCATATGAATTCATTTACATAAGGTATCCCCTTGCTTTACCCTCTTTCATCATGTTTCTTAAAAAATGGAAGTCTGCGGAGAACAGTCGCGTATATGTCGAGTTTCCTACCTATCCCTATCGAAAGGAATCCTTCACTTGGAAAAGATGGATACTACTGGTTATCGATCGTTTACTTTTTAATAAACTGGTGCCTTATGTTGATAAATTTATAACGCATTACCTGATTCATGATCGTCCCGATTTGCCTGGTTATTTTATGGGTAATGGAGTTGCTATCCAGGATAATATAGACTGGGAACCACCAAATCAGGAAATTCAGATGATAGGTGTTGGAAATATTGCTGCCTACCATGCTTATGACCGTGTCATTAAAGGATTAGCACTGTACTATGCCGGGAAGCCTGAAAAAATGGTTTATTTCAATATTGTAGGTAATGGGGAAGCGCTTGAAAGTCTTAAAGATCTGACAGAGGTTCATGGCTTGAATGAGTATGTTATTTTTCATGGGATTAAAACCGGTGATTCCCTTACCCAGTTACTCGAGCGTTCCCATTTGGGAATCTCTACTCTTGGTTGGCATAGATTAGGGGTTTCAAGCGATGGGTCACTAAAATCCAGAGAATATTGTATGCGCGGCTTACCCTTCATCACTTGTACAGATGACCCGGATATGCCTGCAGGTTTTCCGGGTAAATTTACTGTCGGGGCATCTGATGAACCCGTGAATATGAATAGTATTATTCGATTTATTGAAGAGCAAAACTCGAAAATTACAGCGCATATGCATGAATATGCCTGTTTACACTTGACATGGGACCGTAAAATTGAAACATTCATTCGTCATGAGTTCCCGGATAAATAGAATTCTCATATTGACCATTTGGGAGGCCAATGATGGATTGGTGGGGCGATATGTATTGCCCTACATATCTATTATGGAGAAGCTTCTCCCAGAAGATCATAAGATTTTTCTTGTAACGTATGAAAAAAATCAAGTTCGGCCAAAAGCTACTCGTGCGGTTGAATCGGCCAATCTGTCCTGGATTCCTTTACAGTATTATGGTTTCGGGTTGAGGGCAGGATTAAATTTCGTAAAACATTTTTTTAGGCTTTGGAGACTTATTCGGAAGGAAAAGATCGATGAAATACATCCCTGGTGTACACCGCCTGGGGTTATGGGGTTATTTCTATCCCTGGTGACTGGCAAAAGACTAGTCTTGGATAGTTTCGAACCACATGCTGAACCAATGGCAGAGAGTAATACCTGGAAAAGGAATTCTATGGCATTTAAGATACTATTTTGGTTTGAAGGTTTGATGTCCAAAAAGGCCAGTATAATAATTGCGGCAAATCCGAATATGAAATCATATATGAGCGAAAAATTTGGCTTAATACATAGTAGATTTTATTCGAAACCTGCTTGTGTTAATGTTGAGGATTTCTCGTTAGGTAGAAAGAAGAATAGTGAATTGCTAAAGAAACTGGGCCTTGAAAATAAAATTGTATGTGTCTATGCAGGTAAGTTTGGAGGCAGTTATCTTGAAGAAGAAATTTTTCAATTACTATGTGAAGCATATCAACAGTGGGGAGACTCATTTAGGTTTCTATTGTTGAATGGCCAGGATGAGGAATATATAAAGTCCCTGGCAAAAAAAGCTAATTTTAATTATTCGCTCGTCATAAAAAGGTTTGTCCCATACGGGGAGGTCCCTGATTATATGGGTTTAGGGGACTTTGGCCTTGTCCCATTTAAACCGGTTCCGTCGAAGCGGTATGGCTCTCCGATTAAAACAGGTGAGTACCTGGCGATGGGCATACCAATCATAATCACAAAGGATATATCCAGTGATTCTGATATAATAGAAGTAAATCAAGCAGGCTATGTGATTAAGAATCTTAACACAATTGATTACAAAAAAGCTATTTTACGCATCAATGATATGATTCTCCTCGAAAATCGTACCCGACATGAACGCCAATTACGTGATTTGGCGGAGAAATATTATAGTTTTGATATAGCAAGTGAGGTTTATGCGAAGATTTACGATTAATATTTTAAGAGAAACTGGAATACTCCTGCTATTTCTTTCGGTAGCCCTAGCCGCTACGGGACAGATTGCCACTCCTTGTAATGATGCACTTGTCCTGTCTTTTCCTGATGAGCTTTGCCTGAATGAACCGATAACATATACCCCTTCTCAGCCGAGTATTTCATTTGATTTTTGCCCGGGGGAACTTGTAAATGCCCCTATACCTAACACCAATGTAGATCTCTCTCAGGTATCAAAAATAAGGGGGATGAAATTTATGGAAGATAATGGAGAGTGGTTTGCATTCGTCACAAGCCGAGATAACAATACATTACTTCGACTCTATTTTGGTAATTCCCTCGACAATACGCCGGTAGTTACAAATTTGGGGAATCCTGCTGGCCTCTTCTCAAATCCTGAATCTATTGATATCATACAATGGAACGGGGAATGGTATGGGTTTATACATAATACCAATGCTGCGAATATTGGTATTATCCAACTAAACTTTGGGACTACATTGGCGAATACACCCTCAGCAGGATTACTCGAATCAGGCGTCGGTACGGCCTTGACCAGTTTAAAGCTTATCAATGATGCTGGTGAGCTTCATATTATTTTAACAAATTTTACCAGCAATACACTTACGGTTCTAAAGGTAGGTGATCCTGCTTCTGGCGCTGTTCAAAGTGTCTTTACAACCTCCCAGTTGCCACAGACAAGCGGTATAACAGATATAAGTTTAATTAAAACGTGTGGAACCT
>CAYGOW010000007.1:0-6172 GCA_964351425.1 uncultured Roseivirgaceae bacterium | reverse complement strand
GCTCACAGTTTTTAATTCCAGAACGGTCAAATGGCTGGAATTCCCGGGCGGAATTATGAGTGATCCACTGGTTACGGATATCGGGTTTAATGCATTCAACGGTTTTCGTCCGTATAATGGAAGACTTGTTTATGAGAACAGTTCTTATTTTTCTACGATTACAACACTTAATGGAACAGTCTTTAAACTATCTTTTGATGCCGCTAATCCGCCTGTTTCCAGTACGTGGACATCAGTGGGTACATATTCTGACAATGTAAGAATTGCCTCAATCGTACAAGAAGGATCGACTTGGCAGCATTATTTTGTTAATGAATCTTCCGGACAATTAAATCGTGCGATATACCCTGAAAATTGCAATGTTACGACCCCTGTGGCAGATGAGAATACACTTATGGATGTCCGTTTTAATTCCGGAGGCCAAAAGAATTTCACCTACTCGGGGTATCTTCCTGATGGAACGTACTATTCACAAAAAGATTCTATTTACTATTATCAACCACCATCGGTACAATTTGATTTGACTTCCGGATGTATTGGTCAGGAAGCTCAATTTACAAGCGAAATTTCATTCGAGTTTGGGACGTCTGTGACGTATGACTGGAATTTTGATGATTTAGGCAGCGGGGATAATACCTCTGATCTTGCTGCTCCATCACATGTTTTCTCCGGTAGCGGCACGTATAACGTGAGCCTTACGGTTACGGATCAATGTGGCGTTAGAAGTACTGAAATTAAACCCATAACAATTTATCCGGCTGGCGAGATTACACCAGACTTCAGCAATGATGTTTTAGTTTGTTCAAATCAACCGATTCAATTTACCGATGAGTCAAATTCTGGCAATGACATTATATCCTCCTGGTTATGGGATTTTGGTGGACTTGCTCAAAGCAATGATCCAAACCCATCTTTTACCTTTGCTGAAGCAGGTGATTATATTGTTTCATTACGCGTAGGTGGGGAATTCAATTGTTTTTATACGGTTTCTAAAACTGTCACGGTAATAGAAGGCCCGGCCCCGTCCTTTACTGTCGACGATGCCTGCCAGGGTACTACCATGCAATTCAATAATACCTCGACCGGTCAGGTTTCGTCCTATTTCTGGGATTTTGGCAACGGGATCACCTCGACGCTGGAGAATCCTGAAATTCAGTATGACGCAGATGGCCAGTACCTGGTGGCTTTGACGTTGACCAATGCCGCGGGTTGTGTCAGTCAATTCACGCAGTCCGTTACGGTGTATGCCACGCCAACGGTATCCTTTGTAAACGAACTGGCCTGTGAACGCACTCCGACGCTTTTTCGGGACGAGAGTTTTGCCACCAACGCCAATATTGTCGCATGGGAATGGGATTTTGGAGATCCTGATTCGGAGAATAACACGTCGAATAGTCAAGAGCCTGACCACATCTTTACAAGCGCCGGGACTTATGATGTGATGCTGACCGTCACAACAAATTTTGGATGTCAGGCGACATCGATCCAGGAAGTTACTGTTCTTGAATCACCTACCGCAGCCTTCTCCTACGATCAGGCATGTATTGGAGAGCCCATCGCATTCCAGGACAATTCCTTTCCCCCGGCAGGGGAGGCTATAACATCATGGGCCTGGGATTTGGGTGGTGTGTTCAGCAGTCAGCGTAACCCAACCACTACATTCGATTTTGCCCGTTCCTATGATGTCACATTGGTCGTAACTGCCTCCAACCAATGTATTGCCCGGGAAACCCAGCAAGTGGTGATCGCCGAACCGCCTGTAATTCAGTTTGGGATTCAACAACCTTGCCTGGGAAGCCCTGTTACTTTTATTGACCTAACCTCGTCTCCACAGGATCCCGTTGTCGCGCGTGCATGGGATTTTGGCGGACTTGGTCTTGCTTCCGATTCGGTATCAACCTTTACATTTCCCAATGCCGGATCCTATCAGGTCACCCTGGAAGTTTCGCTTGCCTCAGGATGTTCATTTTCATCCACTCAGCTTGTTACTATTGACCGGGCCCCTGAAGCATCATTCACCCTGGAAGAAACTTTTGGACCACCACCATTTACCATTGATGCGGTTAGCACTTCCCAAAATGCTGCAAGCTTGCTTTGGTTATTGGATGGAGAGATCATCAGCACGGGAAATTCCCTGAATTATTTGCTGGAAGAAGTCGGCGACTATGAATTGGCACTGGTAGCATCGAGCGGTGCCGGCTGCCTTGATACCGCACGCCAAATTATTCAGGTAACGGACCCACAGCTTGACATTTCTGTTTCAAGTTTATTGGTAACCTTTAATAACCCCCCAGGTACAGGTGACCCCTTTGTCACGCTCGGATTCACCGTGCAAAATCAGGGAACACTTGATTTGAACAGGTTGCCAGTAACGATTATTCTGGATGCGGATTATGAAATTACCCAGGAGATTGAACTGGATTTACCTGCGGATAATTCACCGGTCCAGGTAAGCTTACCACTCCAGCTCGCATTGCGACTACCACTAAATATTTGTGTTCGGGTACCAGAAGTGATTTACGGAGTAGCCGATGAAAACCCTTCGAATAACTCGGCGTGTTTTTCCGAATCCCAGGTAGTTGCCTACGCGCCATATCCCAATCCTGCATCGGAGGAAATTAATTTCGATATTCTATCCATTTCCGATCAGCCGGTTCAGGTAGATGTTTACAGTTCGTCCGGCACCAGGAAGTTTAGCGGAACAGTAGCTACCGGTCGATCCAGCTTGCAGACCCTGACTCTTGACACCTCAGCCTGGGCGGCAGGTACGTACATTCTCCAGTTTACCACTCCAAACGGGATGTCATATTATCGTTTTGTTATTCAACGGTAAAGCACTAATTTGAACCTGTAAGAATTCGTATCTTCGCGAGCACTGCCGCTGTATGAAAAAGGTTAAATTAGACAACATCGATCGTAAAATTCTCGAGATTCTCCAGAAAAATGCGAAAATAACCAATGCACACCTTGCACAGGAAATTGGTTTATCTCCGGCCCCTACGTTGGAGCGGGTCAAAAAGCTGGAAAAAACAGGGATTATTGATAAATACTATGCCCAGGTGGATCCGGATAAAGTGGGTCTCGGGGTTAGGACATTCGTTATGGTTTCCCTGAAAGGGCATAACAAAACCAATATTCAGGTATTTCTGGATAGCATCAAGGATATCAGGGAAATAGTGGAATGCCATCATGTCACGGGCAGTGGTGATTTTATTCTGAAGATAATTGCGGAGGACATTCAACGCTACCAGGAATTAATGCTGGATCGGGTGAGTGAAATTCCGGTGGTGGATAATATGCAATCCATGGTGGTTTTATCTACCTTTAAAGACAGTAAAATACTGCCCATAAAATGACCCATATGGCTGAAAAAACGCTAATTCTATCGCAGGAACAGATCAATCAAAAGATCAAGAGAATGGCTTTTGAGATATGGGAGCATAATTTCAAAGAAAAGGAAATCCTGCTGGCGGGAATAGAAGGTCAGGGGTTTATCCTTGCCCAGCGTATAGGGAAGGTCCTGGAAGATATATCCACGCTCCAGATTCGCCTGATTAAAGTGTCACTCGATAAACTTGCCCCTACACAAAGTGAGATTTCAGTGAATGAAGATCCTGCAGACTTCAAAAACAAGACGATCATTCTTGTGGACGATGTATTGAACACCGGCCGGACGATTGCTTATAGCATGAAAGTTTTTTTACAAGTGAAGATTAAAAAGCTGGAAGTAGCTGTTTTAGTTAATAGAAGCCATTCACAGTTTCCTGTCTCTGCAAATTACACGGGCTATGAGCTGTCTACCACAATTAATGATCACGTAGAAGTGGTTTTAAAGCCAAATAAGGGCGAAGTATACCTCAAGTAGCCTACCATTTTACTGTAAAGATTGTTCATTTAGTACATGTCATTTGAAATGGCCGGGGGTTGATTTATCTTCAAACTAATTTTTTACCATGTATTTGTCTACACATCTTTGAAAGTTGCCGAACACCATAAACTAGAACGCCTGCACGAGTTGGAAAGGGAGAATGAGGCGCTCAAAAGGAAGTTAGATCATTACGAATTAGCGGCCTCCGGGGCGAATGACGGTCTTTGGGATTGGGCACATGATCCCGGCCGGCGTTTTGTTTCTGCCCCCTGGAAAAACATGCTGGGGATACCTGCGACGGAAGAAGTAGCGCCCAATTTGTGGGAAGAGTTGCTGCATCCTGATGACAAAGTTCAGGCGATAGAACAATTCCATAAATTCATCGAAGGCAGGCTTGAGGCATATCAACAGGAGTTTCGGTTAAGACACCGGGATGGTTCCTACCGATGGATTCTTTCCAAAGCAACAGCTCTGCGTGCTGAGAATGGCGAAGTGCAAAGAATTTCGGGATCTCATACGGATATTACGGAACAAAAGCGGGCAGCCACAGCCATTCAGAAAAGTGAAAGAAAATACCGGAATCTTTTCCAGAATTCACTGGTGGCCATGTGCAGTACGGACGATGAGTTATCGGTGGTTTTGGAGGCGAATGAAAAGTTCTGGTCGATCATGGGCGTTCTTCGTGGAGAAAGGCACTCATTTATGTTGAAGGATGTGATTACTCCGAGACAATTCAAGGATTTAAAGCGCCAGTTAAGAAAATATAAACTCATTGAAAACTATGAGTTGAAGATATCCACTACCATACAAAGTGAAATCTGGGTCCTGGTGAATGCCGTGTGGTATGAGGAAGATGAAACGGTTGATTTTGTATTCAAGGATATTACCCAGACGAAGGAAAATCTGATAGAACTCCAGAAGGTCAATTTTGAACTTGACAGTTTCGTTTATCATGCGTCGCATGACCTTCGTTCTCCTTTGCGGTCAATTTTGGGACTGATTGATTTGCACGATATGGAGGAGAGCGAAAAATTCAAAAAGGAATGCATCGAGAAGATTCGGACCAGTGTGATAAGACTGGACGATCTTGTGGTAGAATTACTTAGTATCTCAAGAAATGACAGGGTAAATGACCCCCATACCTCAATCAACCTGATGCAGGAGTTGAACAGTAGTATTTCCAGTTATTATAATGCATCAGACACTTCCCGGCTTGAAATTACTGCCCGCGTTTTGCAACCCGTGCCTTTTATTTCTGATGCAACGCGACTGCGCATTATCCTGAATAACCTGATTTCCAATGCGATTAAATACAGAAGCTTCAATAAGCCGAAGTCGACCATTCATATCGACATGGATACGACTCCTAAACGAGTAATTATTAAAGTTATCGACAACGGCGAAGGTATTGAAGAATCAAAACTGCCGCATATTTTTGATATGTTTTACCGGGCTACTGAAAAAAGTGAGGGATCAGGCCTGGGATTATATATTGTTAAGAAGGTGGCGGATAAGCTTGGTGCTACCATTGATGTGGATAGCCTGGAACTTGAAGGAACAACATTTACCGTAACCATTCCCAATTCCAATCTCAAATAAAGTTGTAACTTTAGCACATGTCTGTGCACAAGTCCAACATCAAGAAAATAACTACTCACCAGCTTCAGGAAATGAAGAATCGTGGTGAAAAAATCAGTATGCTCACTGCGTATGACTATTCCATGGCCAGGATTCTCGACGGTGCCATGATTGATGTCTTACTCGTAGGGGATTCTGCCTCCAATGTCATGGCGGGAAATGAAACTACCCTTCCAATCACGCTTGATCAAATGATCTATCATGCCACTTCCGTGGTACGTGCGGTAGAACGTGCTTTCGTGGTCGTGGATATTCCGTTCGGTTCCTATCAGGGAAATTCGTCTGAGGCGCTTCGCAGTGCGATCCGGATTATGAAAGAATCGGGTGCCCACGCAGTGAAGATGGAAGGAGGGCGTGAGATTAAAGAATCAGTTACAAGAATTCTAAGTGCAGGTGTGCCTGTCATGGGCCACCTCGGCCTGACTCCACAGTCCATTTATAAATTTGGAACGTATACGGTACGGGCTAAAGAAGAAGAGGAGGCTGTCAAACTGTTGGAAGACGCAAAATTGCTTGAGGAATGTGGCTGTTTCGGAATTGTCCTGGAGAAAATCCCTGCCCAGTTGGCCAAGGAAGTGGCAGAGACCGTAAGCATACCCATTATTGGCATTGGAGCCGGTCAGCATGTCGACGGGCAGGTACTGGTTATGCAGGATATGCTCGGTA
>CAYGOW010000006.1:8731-31549 GCA_964351425.1 uncultured Roseivirgaceae bacterium | reverse complement strand
CAGTTGGTAGAGCATCGGACTGAAAATCCGTGAGTCGGTGGTTCGAGCCCACTCAGCACCACAAGAAACCTCCTTTCAATTTTGATCGGAGGTTTTTTATTTCCCCGGAGACCATAAGCCATATAGCTTGACTGCAATGGTTTTCGCCATCTAATTTACAAGATATCACGAGAAATAGTATGCAAGCATACTAAATTATTGCGGCAATTTAGAATCTTTTTGAATTAGCGTATGAAGCGCTTAAGTCGGAGAATTTCCTTATCGGTGAGGTGGCGCCATTTGCCCCGGGGCAAGCGTTGCTTGTCTAATCCGGCATAAACCACACGGTCAAGTTTGATAACTTCGTACCCAAGGGATTCAAATATCCTGCGGACAATCCGGTTCCGGCCAATATGGAGCTCAATACCGATTGTTTTCATATCGGGTGTTAGCATGGCCAGTTCGTCTACGGTAGCTTTGCCATCTTCCAGCTCAAGTCCCGATTGAATATCATCGAAATGTGCCTTGGTCAATGGCTTGTCTAGCTCAACTTTATAAATTTTCTTCACATTACCAGAAGGGTGGGCGAGAACTTTGGCCAGTTCGCCATCATTGGTCAGAAGAAGTAACCCGGTGGTTTGGCGATCCAGTCTGCCTACCGGATAAATACGTTCATCACAAGCATTGCGTACCAAATCCATCACAGTTCGTCGGTTTTCAGGATCGTCTGTTGTCGTTATAAAATCCTTGGGTTTATTCAACAGAACATAGACCAGCTTTTCCGGCGAAAGCTTCTTACCCTGGTAAGTTACCTTGTCCTGTCTTGAAACCTTGGTGCCTAATTCGGTAACCACTTTTCCATTGATGGCAACAGCACCCTGTTCGATAAGTTTATCGGCTTCCCGGCGCGAACAGATGCCTGCATCCGCGATGAATTTATTTAAGCGGATTAATTGATCTTTTTCCGCTGGGGTATGATCGATTTTCTTCGCATGTGGCTTGGAAGATCTTTTCTTGGGGCGTTTCATAATTAGTGGTCCGACTCTTCGCCGATTGTATTATCTTCCTGTGAGGCGAAATCCTTAGGGGTGGGTAGTTCGCTCAAATCATTAATGCCAAAATATTCCATGAAAGATGGGCTGGTGCCATAAAGCAACGGTCTCCCAATGCCTTCGGATTTCCCTTTAATTTCGACCAGCCCTTTCTCCAATAATTTCTGAACTGCATAATCACAATTCACCCCGCGGATATTCTCTATCTCACTCTTTGTTACCGGTTGTTTATAGGCAATTATAGATAGCGTCTCTAATGCAGAATTTGACAATCTTCTTTTGGATTGCTGTTTAAGCATGATCCCGATACTCGCCTGATATGCGGGTTTTGTCAGGAATTGGTATCCTCCTCCGGAATGATTTAACTGGAAGGAGAATGTCTCATCATCATACCTTTGTTTGATTCGATCGAGCGCAGAACGAATATCCTTGTCCGGTACGTCAGCTTCAAACATTTCACTAAGGCATCCTTGTATCTCACCAACTTTTATTGGCGAGGTACTACAAAATATTAATGCTTCGATATGATTCTGAAGAAAATCCAATTAGCTGGACTGGCTTAATTTTGCCTCAATCGACTGGGTCGTATGAGGTACTGCGCGTAGCCTGTCCTTGGAAATTAATTTACCAGTCACAGAGCAAATTCCGTATGTTCCGTTCTTAATCCGGATCAACGCGTTTTCGAGGTTATTGATAAACTTTTGCTGACGGGCTGCCAATTGACTCAGATTTTCCTTTTCTGCTGTATCGGCACCATCTTCCAACACCTTGGTATTACCCGCTGTGGAATCAGTTCCTTCGTCGTTGGATTTATTCAATGTCTCTTTCAAAATCCGGAATTCGGACCGTGCTTTTTCTAATTTTTCATTGATTAACTCTTCGAATTCTTTCAGTTCTTTGTCCGAGTATCTGGTTTTATCTTCCTGAGCCATTATAACCTCCTTTTTATCGTTAAACACTATTTCAAAACGCGCCTAAAAATAGTTTCTTATACGGAAAACAAAAATTTTTGTATGACTATTTTCAGCTGCAAGGATGCAAAAATACACTATTTTCTATTACCTCGGAAGTGTTTGATAAATGTTTAAAAGATTGGAATTTACATTGAAGCAGGCAGATTTCTCCTGCTAAAGCAAGACGGTGATTATAAATCGCATGGCTTGATTATGTCTTAAATTCATTTTACTCCCTCAGGAAAGGGGTGCAGTCGACTGAAGGTTTTTAAGTCTTGCCTTTATGGCTTCTGCGTCCATTGAAATTCGGTATCGGTCTTTAATATGTTGACGGATAACTTTTGCGGTTTTTCCCTGCCTGGATAAATAAAGGATTACGGAATCAATTAAGCATGTCATAGCAAATCATGTAGTGGTTAGATTGTAATAAGATACTAAATTTTTACGGCCGACAGATCTTTTTATATAGATTTATTTATAAAATTTTGCATTTGTTCACGAAGGATAGGGGTCGATGTCTAACCCAGGCAAATGCACACGTTACGCACACCAATAAGATTGTAAAATGCCGAAATAGTCATTGTGTGTAAAATTATTGTATCTTGAATCATGTTTGCCAGGGAGTATCGGCTGCGCAATTTTCGTGTCACCGGTGTCATGATATCGTTGGGAATTCTTGCGGGAATCATATATGTCAGTTTTTCTGACGGATTCTCGGACCCCCGTCCAATGATCAATGGCATAATCAGCGGAGGCCTGCTCGGTCTGTATACGGCGCTTATTGAGTTACATCTATTCACTTCATATTTCCGCCGAAAAATTCGCTTCATCCCCATGATGATGCTTCGTGTATTTATGTACTCGGTAACCATTGTCCTGATTCTCTTTTTGGTCTTTTCTATAAGTCGGACTTTTTGGTTTAACATCAGTTACAGCGAGGTGCTGAACAGTGAAGAATTCCAGACATTTATTTTTGAGCAGGATTTCTTCGTGGTCGTTCTCTATTCAACTGCGCTTACCATTGTTCTTATCTTCTCGTATCAGATTACCCGAAAAATCGGTCCGCGTTTTCTCGTCAATATGATAACAGGCAAATACTACTATCCCCGGAAAAACAGGTTGATTTTTCTGTTTGTTCAGATTAAAAACGCCAATGAAATCTCTCGAAAGCTGGGTTTAATCAATTACTACAATTTTGTGAATGATCTTATTTATGACATTACACCTCCAATCGTTGCCTTTAAGGCGCATATATATCAATACGTTGACAACGAAATCGTTTTGTACTGGTACCCGGAGGATGGTCGATCAAATGCCGCCTGCGTCCGGGCCTTTTTTGCCTTTCGGGACCGCATTTATGAGAATAGGGAGCGATATTTAAAGAGGTACGATACGTACCCTTCTATACTTGCCGCCTTACATATCGGCGACGTCGTACAGGGTGAAATTGGCCATGGTAAAACCGAAATTGATTTCTACGGGGATGTATTGAATACTACATCAAGGATGGTCAGTAAAACGTCTTCGGATAATTCATTCGTTATTTCTGGTGATCTTTTGCCAGTTATTGACTTACCCGAAATTTATGAGGCCCATCCTATGGGGGAAATGAACCTCCGTGGTAAATCGAATAACATCACGCTTTATCAAATTAGTGAAAAAGAGGTTTCAGCCTATCCGTCATGAATCGATCTAAAGATATTCGAAATACCGCCTTCATCGGCCTTCTGGCAGGAATTATTTACACGCTACTGGCGGATGATTTGTCCGACCCAGCGCCGCCCATTAACGCCGTCTTAATTGGTGGAATCGGCGGGTTCTTCGCGGGGATCATGGAATTCTATTTGTTTCAACCACAAGTAAATCGTCCGGAGTTTGCAAAATCCGTCTTTTTAAAAGTCATCACATATTTTTTCATTCTCTCATTTCTTGTACTGATTATTAAAGGAAGTGTGGACAGCTATTTCGCGGGCATTAGTATTCTGGATTACCTGACCAGCGAAGGCTTTATCAATTTTGTTCTTTATGGAGAATTTAAAATAATCCTTCTCTATTCTTTCTCCGTCATATTTCTGATCATTTTCACCATGCAGGTTAATAAATACCTGGGGCGGGGCGTATTGTGGAACCTCATCACCGGAAAATATCATACGCCCCGATATGAAAACCGGATTATCCTGCTCATAGATATTAATAATTCGACGGGAATAGCTGAAAAAATGGACCCCGTTTCTTACTACATGCTGCTCGACCGTTTCTTTTTTGACGTTAATGCAGGTGCCCGTCGATATGGAGGGATTATCTATCGTTATATTGGTGATCAGGTTACTTTAATCTGGCCTTCTGGCTCTGCGGATGAAAATGCGAATTGTATCCGTGCCTTTTTTGCAATTTGCCATCAGGTGCATGTTCAACGGGAGACTTATCTGAACCAGTTTGGTTTTGTGCCCGGATTTAAAGGTACTGCCCACTCCGGGCAATTGGTTACGGGTGAGATAGGTGATATAAAAAGCCAACTCGTGTATTACGGCTCTCCTTTGCTTGAAGTGGCCAAACTTGAACGAGCCCCGGGTCGATTGCCTGATGGACTGTGTGTTTCTGATGCATTACTAAACACGTTACAATTACCCAGCTATTACAAATCACAGAAAATTGCCGATGTGCCGTTCGCGGCAGGAAAATATCTGAAGGCAATGGAAATTCTTGAAGATCTTCCTAGCGACCTATGAGTACTCTTTGCCGTAGTACCTTATGAAACCCGCCCGGTCCGAATAATTCTCCAAATAGAATATAATAGCCTGGCAATGGAATCTGTCCATTATCCCCAATCAAGTCCCAGCGAATTACATGATCCGTCGATAATAATTCATTGTGACTAACAGTTGCTACCGGCGTACCACTTAGGCTATAGACGATCAATGATCCGGTAATCCCTGGCATAGGTAATTGAAGGCGAATGAACAGTGTATTATTTTCAATCCCCCCCGGGATAACCACATCCGGATAGGTTGTCATGATTCCCTCATCAAACCAATTAGATAAACGCTGCGTATTTTTTATTCCGGGTGTTCCTTTTTTGGCCGAGGTCATCCATGCAGCAGCTAACCAGCCGTCTATGGCATAATCGGTTCGCTCCAATGAAAACCCCTCACTGTCTTCCAACAATACATGATGAAATTCGTCGGAAACCTTTACACTATCCTGATACTTCCCATTGGCGTACAAAGTAATCAGTCCCCCGTTGTTCCTGATGTTCATCGAAGGAGCCTTTAAGTTCCGTGGCGCTGAAGGAATGGCGTATGTTTCGATTACTTCCCCGGGATCGGGTGAAATCACTACCCATTGACCCGAACCAAGAAGTAATTCTCCTTCAAAAATAATTTCATCAGGATCCTGGGCCCCATCTATATCCCAAATAATTAGCACCAACGATTCCAGGTCAATCACCTTATCTCCGGTGTTAAGGATTTCTATAAAGTCTTCCTTCCCAGGATATGGATCGAATAAAACTTCATTCACTTTAATCACATTCGGTTCGGGTGCTACGGGTAGGAGAATTTCGGTAAATGACGACCCTCTATTGCCTGCACAGTCTGCAATATTGGTGGCATATACCTGATACTTTATAGCCGGGTTGAGTTCACCGTTTAATACCAGCCATATGGTATCCGGCGTCTGACCAGGATGTGTCTCCGTAATTTCGGGCCCGCCCGGAATATTAAAATTGTCAGGCCCCAGCCCGTTTCCCGTGATCTCTTCTGAGAATACCGCCCTCATCCTATCCCCGGATCGGTAAACCGCCTGAATAATCTCAGGGGGCCGAAGGTCCGGGTTGCTGGCCTTTACTGAATTCACCTGGCCAGGGGTTCCCCCATCTGGATGCAGGGAGGCTGCCCAGTTATCACTTGACTGACAGAGCCTGTCCGTATCTATTCGCTCAATGGACCACCCTCCGGATCGTTTGGTAGATGAGTTATACCAGGAAGGACGATAAAATACGGAGTCCACCACCTTCCCATCCGGAGAAATCAATCGAATATCATCACCATCATTATTTAATGCCGGCCAGGTATCCAGGGCCTCTGCCACCCCGTAGCCGTCAAACTCCTCGAGAGCTGATAAAGAGGTAAGAATCAATAGAGAATCAGGCAGCAACATTTTACCTGCCAGGATGCCCACCTGTTTCTTATCCGAAATCTTCCAGCCTTTCATGGAGATGGGATATTGCGAAATGTTCTGAATTTCAATGTATTCTTCTTCAGGTAATCCGACCGATGGAGTTGGATCAAACATGATCTCGGTAATAATAATTTGACTGAAAACAGGCAGGGCGCAGATCAGGTAAATGAAAAACAGGAGTATTCGTTTCATGATTAATGGCACAAATGACTACTTTTGCCGGACATATCCACTAATTGTAAGAAAAAATGAAACTGGCAGTAGTAGGTGCAACGGGTCTTGTAGGGCAGGAAGTTCTAGCGGTTCTTGACCAGCGCAATGTACCCTTCGATGAACTTTACCTTGTGGCATCACCCCGATCGGTGGGCAAGAAAATTGTCTACAATGACAAGTCGTACACCGTAATTGGCATGGACGAAGCCGTAAGCCTGGCGCCGGACATTGCTATATTTTCTGCTGGTGGCGGTACTTCCCTCGAATGGGCTCCTAAATTTGCCGAAGCAGGCACAATCGTAGTGGATAATTCTTCTGCCTGGAGAATGAGCCCGGATCATAAACTCATCGTTCCGGAAATCAACGGCGACTCACTCGAAGCCAGCGACCGGATCATTGCCAACCCAAATTGCTCGACGATTCAAATGGTCATGGCCCTGGCACCTCTTCACAAGACTTATGGATTGAAGCGACTTGTCATTTCCACATATCAATCCGTTACCGGTACCGGGAAGGCGGCTGTAGATCAAATGATGAATGAACGTGCAGGAATATCGGGAGAAAAAGTATACCCGCATCCCATAGACCTGAATGTCCTCCCTCATATTGATGTATTCCTCGACAATGGCTACACCAAGGAGGAAATGAAGATGGTCAATGAAACAAAAAAAATCCTCGGTGATGAATCCATTTCGATTACCGCGACTGCCGTTCGGCTGCCTGTTATGGGAGGACATTCCGAATCAGTAAACGTTGAATTTCACAAGGATTTTACCATGGAAGAAGTCCTTCGACTCCTGAACGAAATGCCTGGTGTAGTGGTGCAGGATGATGTAAAAAATAACGTTTACCCTATGCCATTGAATGCCCATCGTAAGGATGAGGTATTTGTCGGACGTCTACGTCGTGATCATTCTCAGCCAAATGCACTCAATATGTGGATTGTGGCCGATAACCTCCGAAAAGGAGCCGCCACAAATGCGGTTCAGATTGCAGAATTCCTGATGGCCAATAATCTGGCGGTCAAATAGGATGGATACCGGGCCGTCGGTACTGATTGGCAACCAAAAGGCATTAACGTTTATCCATCAGCATGAAGGAGATGATCCCTATACGCTTTCACTGAAACATCGCGAGGTTAATGGAGTACCAATAGCAATAATTTCACGTCAAATTGAAAGCCGGCAAAAGGCTCGCCTTAAATTGCCGGAATGGTATGAAACCCCCGGGGTGATTTTTCCGGATCCCATAAACCTCCAGCAGTCTTCTTCCGAAGCAACCGCACGATACAAGATCAGATTACTATCAGCCGGCCTGATTGTAGACCTCACTGGTGGAACCGGTGTGGATAGCCATTACCTCATGGATCAAAAAGAAGGAATATTTGTTGAGCCGGATGAAGAGCTTTGCCGGTTGGCCAATCACAATTTCAGCCTGCTCGGAGGCCAAATCAAGGTTCATAATCAATCCGCTGAATCATTCGTAAATAGCATTCCTGTAGGCGCCCAGGTATTTCTGGACCCGTCCAGACGGGATGCTGCAAGAAGAAAAACCGTACTATTTTCGGATTGTTCTCCAGACGTAACCACTTTGTTACCTATCCTGCTTGAGAAAACAGACCGTGTCCTGATCAAAGGCTCTCCCATGCTGGACCTTCAGTTAGCCATTTCCTCCCTTGCTCATCATGTAGCTGAAATTCATGTACTAGAATGGATGGGAGAGTGCCGGGAATCCCTTTTTCTATGCACTCCTGAAAAAACAGCTAATCCAACGATAACAGCCGTAAATACCGATACGGCCCAATCATTTACTTTTACATCTAAAGAAGAAGAGGTTGCTGAAATCAACTACAGTGATATTCAAAATTGGTTGTATGAACCATCCCCTGCGATGATGAAATCAGGAGGTTTTAAAACAATGGCCCGACAGTTTGGCTTGTCAAAACTTCAGGTAAATACGCACCTTTATACCTCAAATGAACCGATTCAAAACTTTCCGGGCAGGATTTTCGAGGTAGAAAACTGTGAACCATTCAGCATAAAGACGCTTAAAAAGTATAGCGAAAAGGGCCGGGCAAATATCACAATCCGCAACTTTCCGGAATCGGTCGCCAGTATTCGAAAAAAATCCGGCATTCGGGACGGTGGCGATGTTTATCTTTTTGCTTACACGAGCGCGGCCAATAAACGAGTGCTTTGTAAAGTCAGGAAACCTGACTTCTAAACGAGGAAGTATAGGAGCAAAGATATCAGCAGAATCGATCCATACAGGCGCAAGACACGGATTCGGTTTTGATAAGCCATCCACCAGAGTACTGTTACCGGTGAGATCATTCCAATAACCAGAAGAAGCGCACTAAGCAGCGCCAGGCCATAGACAATCATGCGAAATGCTTCCATCGAAGTATATTTTTACGATAATTGAAACTAAAGAAACCCTCTTTTGTTCCAAATTAACAGGTTAAGGCCTTCCGGAAAAAACGATTTACGTACATTTGCGCCTTTGTGAGAGCAGGAGATTTACTTAAGGTCTATAAAACAGACAGCATCGTACAGACGATCGCCGAAAAAATCAAGGCGAATGAGGATCGGTCTGTCCAGTTAAAAGGATTGTCGGGAAGTCTGGACGCCGTTATACTCGCGTCACTTTACCAGCTGAATTACCAGAATCATTTAATCGTCCTCCACGACAAAGAAGAGGCTGCCTATTTTTTCAATGATCTTCAGAATCTTCTTCCTGGAAAGGAAGTCCTTTTCTTCCCTACTTCGTATAAACGCCCGTATGAATTTGAGGAGACGGAGAATGCCAATGTCCTCATGCGGGCCGAAATTCTCAACCGAATTAATCACAAGGCTTCTTCCGGTGAATTAATCGTCACTTATCCGGAAGCACTTACTGAAAAAGTAATTAACAAGAAGTCCCTCACCACACATACATTCTCCGCGAAAGCCGGTGAAGCAATTGACCTCGCTTTTCTGAGTGAATTGCTGATGTCGTATGATTTTGAAAAAACAGACTTTGTTTACGAGGCCGGCCAGTTTAGCATCCGTGGTGGAATTGTTGACATTTTCAGTTATGCGCATGACCTGCCTTACCGACTGGAGCTGTTTGGCAAGGAAATCGACAGCATCCGAACCTTTGATCCTAATTCTCAGCTTTCCGTTGAAGAAGTTCGGGAAATAAACCTGATTCCGAATGTCCAGACCAAATTAATACAGGAATCAAGGGAAGGGCTGCTCGAATTCATGCCAAATAATACCAAGGTGTGGGTAAAGGATATGAACCAATTGCTCGACGTAATTGACGCCTATTACGATAAAGCAAGCGAAAGCTTTCATCACATCATGGAAGAAAGCGGCCAGTCAAAGGTCATCCTAAATCCGGAAGACCTCTTTGACACGCGAAAGAGTTTCACAGCGCAATTGTCCAATTTGGTTAAAATCGAATTCGGGAATCGATTCCGCGGAAATGATGCGGAGGTATTTCATTGGCAAAGTGAACCGCAGCCTTCTTTCAATCAGGACTTTGACTTATTGGCGCAACATATCCATGAACAACAGGATAAAGAATCAATGGTTGTCATTTGCGCAGACAGCATGAAACAGCTGGAACGACTGGAGAATATTTTTGAAGAATTAAGTCATGGAACACGATTCCTGGGATTGAATATTTCCCTCAGACAGGGATTTGTCGACAAACAGCTGAAGGTAACATGTTACACGGACCACCAGTTATTTGAAAGGTTTCATCGCTACAAAGTCAAAAAGAAATATTCCAAATCCAAAGCCATCACCCTGCACGAATTAAAAACCCTGCAGCCCGGGGATTTTGTCACTCACATTGACTATGGGATCGGTAAGTTCGCCGGACTGGAAAAGCGTGAGGTCAATGGTAAAGAACAGGAGGCTATCCGTCTCATTTACCGGGATGATGACCTGCTATATGTTAGTATCCACTCCCTCCATAAGATTTCCAAATATTCAGGCCGTGAAGGAACTCCTCCTCTGATCAGTAAATTAGGTTCACCTGAATGGGAGAATAAAAAGAACAAGGTCAAGAAAAAAGTTGCCGACATTGCGAAGGATCTGATTGAATTATACGCAAAGCGTAAAAAAGCGCCCGGATATGCCTTTTCAAAAGACAGTTTTCTGCAAGCAGAACTGGAATCTTCATTTATTTATGAGGATACCCCTGACCAGGCCAAGGCTACTTCAGATGTAAAGGACGACATGGAACTTCAGCATCCCATGGATCGTCTCGTTTGTGGCGATGTTGGTTTTGGTAAAACAGAAGTTGCGATCAGGGCTGCTTTCAAGGCGGTTACAGACAGCAAGCAAGTGGCTGTGCTTGTCCCAACCACCATTCTCGCCATGCAACATTATCACACCTTTCGCGAACGGCTGAAAAAATTCCCTGTTAATATCGAATATATTAACCGGTTTCGATCCACGGCACAAATCAAAGAAACACTGAAGCGGGTAAAAGAAGGTAAGACCGATATTCTCATCGGGACACACCGTATTGTGAGCAAAGATGTCCAGTTTAAAAACCTTGGGTTGATGGTCATTGACGAGGAACAAAAATTCGGGGTAAAGGTCAAAGAGAAATTAAAGGAAATGCGTGTGAACGTGGATGCCCTTACCCTGACGGCAACACCCATTCCAAGAACGTTACACTTCTCCCTCATGGGCGCCCGGGATTTATCGATTATCTCTACCCCGCCACCAAATCGTCAACCCGTCACTACTGAGCTGCAAACATTCAATGAAGAAACCGTTCGCGATGCCATCAGCTTTGAATTGCGTCGTGGCGGACAAGTTTTCTTTGTACACAACCGGGTTAGCGACATAGAAGAAGTCGCCAATATCATTCTCCGGCTGGTACCGGATGCACGAATAGGAATTGCCCACGGTCAAATGGACGGTCAGCGACTCGAAAAAACGATGGTTCGCTTTATTGAAGGAGAATACGATGTACTCGTTTCTACGAATATCATCGAATCGGGACTGGACATTCCAAATGCCAATACCATTATCATCAACCAGGCCCATATGTTTGGTTTATCCGACTTGCACCAGATGCGTGGACGGGTCGGAAGAAGTAATAAGAAGGCCTTTTGTTACTTATTGACCCCGCCAACCATTGGTCTGTCGTCGGATTCCCGTAAGCGATTGTCCACACTGGAAGAATTTAGTGACCTCGGGGACGGCTTTAAGGTAGCGATGCGCGATTTGGACATACGTGGAGCTGGTAATTTATTGGGAGCCGAACAAAGCGGATTTATCACGGATTTAGGTTTTGATATGTATCACCAGATTCTGGATGAAGCCGTTCAGGAATTAAAGGAAACGGAGTTCAAAGATTTATTTGCCAAGGACCTCAAGGAAACCACCCGCTTGCTTGTGAAGGATACAAATATTGAAACTGACCTGGAACTTATCATTCCGGATGAATATGTTTCCAATATTTCAGAGAGGCTTAGTTTATACTCCAAATTGGATAACATCAAAAACCAGGAAGAATTAGACAGTTTCGTAGCCTCACTCCGTGACCGGTTTGGTCCTCTTCCGGCAACCGTTCAGGAATTGATTGAGACTGTGCCCTTGCGATGGATGTCAGAAGAGCTGGGCTTTGAAAAATTAACGTTAAAGAATAATAAGCTCAAGGCGTATTTTATGTCCTCTGACAATGAAGCCTATTTCAAATCCGACGTATTTGGTAAGGTCCTCTCCTTTGTGCAGAAGAATCCAAAGCTCTGCCGAATGAAGGATATAAAGGGTCGGCTATTATTAACCGTTGACCATGTGGAAAGTGTGGAGGTAGGTAAAAAAATTCTTTCCACCATTCTGCAAAAAAACCCGGTATTACAGGCATAACGCATCAATATTTACAAGAGACAAGTAAGGAGTCAGGCCTTTAGGGGAACTAAACGCCTTTATCTGTGCCACGCGCTTATGTGAAGGTATGTAGATTACCTCGATGTAAAATCCATTCATGTGATACAGATAATATTTATGACCATCGTCTGCCCGGTGGGCGAGGTAATCAGCAAACACCGTAATGAAATCACACTTCTTATCGAAAGGCAATGTATTAAAGTCTCTAATTGAAATCATAGGCATCTCATTTCCCCAATCCATGGGAAAAACTATGCCAAGTGTCAAATAAAGCCGTCAAGCGGGATTTGCCAGGTACCTTTGTCCCAAATTGGGACAAGCATCCTACAAAGAGACGGTCAGAAGCTCATGAGATCCTTAAAACGTTGTGTTTGTCTTCGTGATACATCTACCTCATGACCCCCTTTCATATAAATCTTTATACTACCACTGAACCAGGGTTCAATTCGTTCGATCCAATTCAGATTGATAATTTGTTGACGGTTGGCCCGAAAAAATTTCTTGGGGTCGAGACGGGTTTCCAGGTAATTCAAGGTACGGGGAATCATCGGCTTCTGATCATCAAAATAAAGCTTGGTATAATTTCCTTCCACCTCAAATAAGCGTACTTCCGATAATTGTACAAACCAGCACTTATCTCCGTCTTTAACAAATACCTGGTCAGAAGACGTCATTCGCTCACCGCTTTCAGTGGATTCACGTTCCTGTTTTTCAGATATTTTTGATAATGCGCCGGCGAGCCTGTCTTTTTGAACAGGCTTCAACAAATAATCCAGTGCGTTAAACTCAAAGGCCTTGATGGCATATTCGTCATAAGCCGTCGTGAAGATCACCTCCGGGATATAATCCAGTTCTTCGAGAAGTTCGAAGCCATCCTTACCCGGCATTTGGATATCGAGGAAAATCAAGTCAGGTTTTTCATTCTCGATTTTCTCTATGGCTTCCATGGCATTGGAAGCTTCTCCTGCAATCTGAACCGTGTCAAAATCCTTCAGGAGACGTTTTAATTCATTACGTGCCAGACGTGAATCGTCGATTACAATTGCTTTCATCATGATTGTTTTGTTAGCGGGATGGAAAAGCTCGCCAGTACGTTATTCTCATCCAGGTTTTTAATCGTTAGATCCGAGAGCTTCCCAAATAATAATTTCAACCGTTCCGATGCATTCTTAAGACCTATACCCGTACCATTGATACCATGTTTTAGCTGACCGGTATTGATCACCTCTACCAGAAGCGTGTTATTCTCCAATGATGACCGGATATGGACCCGCCCTCCACGAGGCAAAGTAGCTATACCATGTTTAATGGCATTCTCTACCAGTAGCTGGATAGCCATAGGAGGAATCATCATGTCCATCGTCTCCGGTTTTACTTCCAGTTTATACTCCAGCCGGTCTTCAAACTGGATGGATTCAAGGTTCAAATAATTCTGTACAATTTCCAGCTCGTCCTCGAGGGTCACCTTCTCCTTATTATTAAACTGAATGCTGTAACGAAGCAAACCGGATAAGTGTGTGATCATTTCACGGGCTTTTTCCGGGTTTTCAATGACCAGGGACCGGATGTTATTCAGGCTGTTAAATATAAAGTGCGGATTAACTTGCGATTTCAGGGCGATAAGTTCTGCGTCTTTGACCGCCGCCTCAAGCCGCCATTTCTCAATTTCACTTTGTTTGAAGTTGACAAACAACTGGAAAACGAAATAGATAAGTGACCAGCTCAACATGACAAAGGTGAGATTCATGGTCAGGACCAGAATGAAGAAGGCATCAAGCTCCTGGTCATTTTCCATCGGAAAATAAAATGAATTTATCGGCAAAACGATAACCGACCAAAGTACCGCGAGAATAATGGCCGCGAAAACCACGCGCATGGCCAGCGTAGATAACGAGAAGGACAACCACTTCTTTCGCTTTATATATTGGCGATAAAAATGGGTGAGCAGAAATCCAACCAGCGTTACATTAAAAAACCGGATTGCGATGAGCATGGATACTTCTTTAACGAAGTAGGAAGCTACGGCTGTCTGAATAATAAAGAATACACCCCAGCCCAATGCCTGAAAAATCCAGTACAGCTTTCTGCGATTTACCTGTGTGACGGGTACCATGGAGTTACCTTATTTACTGAAGAAGGATATAGTACTTACAAGATTAACAATATAGAAAGAATCTTGCTATAGAAATGGCGTTGACGGTCAGGAAGTCGAGTTAATGGTTATTTACGTACTCCGACAGAATGAAACTTGCCATTTCATATACTATTTAGTGGTTTTTTAAGTTATGTATTAGCATGGAAAGCCCCCTGCGTACCGGTTGGACAGGTTTAACGATAAAAATTGTTTAAAAATGCAGATTTTGGTACGTAGTACGACAATTCTCTTGGAGAAGTGTTATTTTGGCCTTCCATTTAGTTTTGAAGATCAACTGCTTCAAGCTTTTTTAAATGAGTATTTAATTTTTTTTGAGTAAATAAAACAGGTATGAAATTAACTGCCAGCTTTTTTAAAGGTGCTTTAATCCTAATCGGTGGTTCCGTATTCCTTTCCTCATGTTTCATGGGTGGAAGTAGCCGTCCCACCAGTGTACATCCGGGTGCATTAAGTACTGCGACCGGATTAGCCTACAATGACGAAGATAACAATGGTTTCATGGTCAACCCTTACAGTGGACAGCCCGAAGGGCCGAACCTGGTATTTATTGAAGGGGGTCGTGCCGTCGTTGGTTCGTTCGAAGAAGACATTTTAAACCGGAGAGATAACCTGGAGCGTACCGTTTCAGTGGCGTCTTTCTACATGGATGAAACGGAAATTGCCAACATTCACTGGTTGGAATACCTTCATTATCTGAATGTATCCGATTCATCACGCGAAGTATATTTAGCTGCTTTGCCCGATACCACAGTATGGGAAGAACGTTTAGCGTATAATGACCCGTATACAGATCATTATTTACGTTATCCTGGTTTCCGTTATTTCCCTGTTGTAGGGGTTAGCTGGGTACAGGCGAATAACTATTCTGAATGGCGTACCATGGCGGTAAATCAGAACCTGGCCGAACAGGCGGGTGAGGAATATGCCGAAACTGATGGTCGTATTCCTTTGGAATCCGGACTGGTATTACCTAATTACCGTCTTCCTTCCGAAGCAGAATGGGAATATGCCGCTACTGCATTAATTGGTACACAGTGGTTGGATGAAAACCAAACACACCAGCGAATCTATCCATGGGATGGTCATGCATTACGTAATCCGTATGGCAAAGAAATGGGTTATTTCCTGGCCAACTTCAAACGTGGTCGTGGTGACTATGCCGGTATCGCTGGTAAGTTGAATGATGGCGCACTGATTACATCATACATTTACGAATTTCCTCCGAACGACTTTGGCCTGTATAATATGGCCGGTAACGTGAGTGAGTGGGTACTGGATGTTTATCGTCCGATGTCATTCCAGGATTTTGATGACCTGAATCCAATTCGTCGTGACGGATATATGGATGAAGTAAGAAATTCTGCTACCGGAGAAGAATATTATAACAGTGATTTCGAAAATAATCCTGAAGGATTTACTTCCCTTATCACGGATGAAGCCCGCGTATATAAAGGAGGTTCATGGAAAGATGTTGCGTACTGGTTATCACCGGGTACGAGAAGGTATCTTGATCAGGATTCGGCTACGGCAACTATCGGTTTCCGATGTGCCATGATCCGCGCTGGTTCTAATTACTAAGCATTAATTTATTTGCTCAAAAGAGCCCTGTAGCAGATGCTGACGCATCGCTACAGGGTTTTTTTTGTTTATCGCACAACAGCGAGGGTCAATAAGCCAACCTGGGAAGCTCCCGCTTTCAGAGCTTCACCGGCACATGACGACAAAGTCGAAGCTGTTGTGATTACATCATCTACCAGTATAATCGTTTTTCCTTCTATCCTTACCTTCTGGTTCCAGGTATATTGACCGTCCATTCGATTCCAACGCTCAAAACGTGTTTCTTTTGTCTGGGTACTGCCATGGTGCTTTCGTATCAGGCCGTTCGGACAAACGTGCAATTGTTGTATGTCCGCAAAACCCCGTGCGAAAAATTCTGCCTGATTATACCCTCGCCACCAGCCACGTCTCCAATGTAAGGGTACAGGTACAATATAATCCGCTTGCATGCTGACATTATCACGTAATAACTCAATGCCATACAGTCTTCCCAGATGATAGGCAAGATCATAGCGGCCTTCATATTTAATTTGATGCAATAATTCCCTTGCCACCCCTGTCGGTGAAAAAATGAGGAAGGAAAAAGCCTCATGAAATGGAAATCTGCCAAATATTTTCTCTTCCAACAAGCGACATGTCCAGCGATGGCTCTGACTCCGGGGTAACCGCATCAGACAAGAGGTGCACAGGATCTCCTCGGAGCAGACCAGCGGCAGCGCACAGGCACCACAACGATCCGGGAGCAGGAGATTGACAAATTCATAAACGAATTGACTAAATTTTATACCTTTGGCCAAATTTATTCCCATGGATCAAGTAACTCAGTTCAATTTATATCGCGAGAAAATGAATGAAAGAATTCTCGCGGCCGATAACAAGGTGGTTAAACGAATTTTTAACCTGGATACCAATGCGTTTGCTGATGGTGCATTATCAGGACGTACCAAGGAACTCCTGGGGCTCGTGTCCTCCATGGTATTGCGGTGTGATGATTGTGTGAAATATCATCTGGGCAAATGTCACGAAGCTGGATTTACATCCGATGAGGTATTCGAAGTGTTTGCTATTGCCAATCTTATTGGCGGTACTATCGTCATTCCACACTTGCGAAGAGCTGTAGAATACTGGGATAGCATTCAAACACACGGGGATGATTAAAAAAGACCTGGAACTTGAACGAAACTGGCAGAAGCTACTTAACGAATTGGGCGAGGTAATCGGGAAAAAACCAAATGACTTAAATAGTGTTTTATTTCTGATTGGTGTTCAGGAACTAGGCAGGGGTAAACAGCGTTTCTCCAAGGAGGAAAAGCAGGACCTGATGCATATCGGAATATGCAAGGTTTTGAGCCTTTCCGGATTCTATAGACTTGAAGGAATTGATGAAGAGGGATGGCCACACTGGATCGCAACTCAAAAACTTCCTCATTTCGACATACTTGAGCAGGAAAAATTACTCAAAATGCACATAATTGAGTATTTTCAGGAGGAATATGGTGAATAGGGCCTACACTTAACCGGTCAACCTGTTCTCCATTTTTTTCGTTAGTATACTATCCGGGGATAAGGAAGATGATTGACACTACGATACGTAAAAGAATTAACGCCTACAAACGAAAGTATTACACACATGTATTACTTAGGGGTTTGTTGTTAGGTCTCGGAGCGATCATCACCGTTTTTCTGCTGGTTAATTTTCTGGAATTTATGTTCCGGTTTGGCTATTGGTTACGGGCCGGATTGCTGTTCGCCTTTATTTCGGCGACCGGTTATGTGCTGATCAAATACATTGCAGACCCGCTGATAAATCTTATGAATGGCGGAAAAGCAATGTCCGAAGAAGAAGCGGCAACCCGGATTGGTAAATTCTTCCCGGCCATCTCAGATCAGCTTTTGAATTTGCTCCAACTGGAGAAGATGGATCGGCAATCCCCCCTGAAAGAAGCAAGTATCCAACAAAAGTCTGCCTCCTTATCCCGGTTCGAATTCGAACAGGCTGTTAATCACAAAGACAATGCGCGATACCTGAAATTCGCCCTGGTCCCGCTCGCAATCCTGTTGATCATTCTTATTGTACAACCGTCATTTATCGCGGCCAACTCCCAGCGTATCTTCTTTTTCAATCGTGATTTTATGCCCAAAGCTCCTTTTGCTTTTTCAGTAAACGACATTGATTTAAAAGCATTCCGGAATGAGGATTTCGTACTTACACTTCAATTGGATGGAGAAAGTATCCCGGCTACAGCATATTTGATTGACCGGGACAGACGAATCAAACTCGCAACGGACGGTGAAGGCAATTTTACACACACCTTTCAGAAAATTCAATATGAAAAGACAATCCGCTTTGAAGCAGCAGGATATTTCTCCAATGAATACAAAATACGTGTAGTAGATCGTCCTGACCTGAAAAGTTTTGATGTTTCGTTGCAGTACCCTGCCTACCTGGGCCGGAAGAATGAAAGGCTCACAAATACCGGGA
This sequence comes from uncultured Roseivirgaceae bacterium, assembly GCA_964351425.1. Taxonomy (GTDB): domain Bacteria; phylum Bacteroidota; class Bacteroidia; order Cytophagales; family Cyclobacteriaceae; genus JAUILA01. The sequence continues at coordinate 13,082 of CAYGOW010000006.1, read as the reverse complement.
ACCTGCAAGTTCCGGAAGGAACCCAAATAGAATGGTTATTCAATACCCTGGTTACCGATAGTCTTACAATTCTGTTTAATGGAGAAGCGGTACAGGAGAATTTGGCTGAAAAAAGTGATCAGATTTACGGATACGAACGGAAATTGGTGGAAACCACTGATTACGAAATTCGGCTGTATAATGAACATGGATCCAATAAAGATGAAGTGAAGTACCGTGTTTTTGTTACAAAAGATGCCTATCCGGAAATCAAATTGGAGCAATACCAGGATACCACGTTGTTTTCTTTCGTGGCTTTTCGTGGAACGTTACAGGACGATTATGGCCTAAGTAGTCCTCGGTTATATTATCGTCTCAAGAATAAAAACGAAAGCTACTCGTCCATCCCTATATCCATTAGCGCCCAGCCTAATCAGCGATTTTATTATCAATGGGATTTTGATTCCCTTTTGTATGACCAGGGGGCTATACTTGAATATTATATGCGCGTCTGGGATAATGATGGGGTCAATGGAGCCAAAAGCACCAAAACTGCCACCTACACGTTTAAAATCCCGGGTAAAGATGAAGTTTCCGAAGAAATTGATCGGGTGGCGGAACAAACAAGAAAAAGCGTTGACCGGACACTTCAAAAAGCTCGTGACCTCGAAGAAAAAATTGATGAGGCCGAAAATAAAATGAAGGCGAAGCGGGATTTGACCTGGCAGGACGAACAAATGCTTAAGGAAATCTTAAAGCAACGTGAGGACATAACAAACGAAATAAAAAAGCTTCAGGAAGAGTATAAAAACTCACTTGAGAAAATGGACCGGTTTGATAAGACCCAAAATGAAGACCTCCGTAAAAAAGCCGAACAGATCCGTGAGTTGATGAATGAGTTGCTGGATGATGAAACGAAAAAATTGTATGAGGAGCTTCAGAAGTTGTTGGAAGAACAAAGAAACTCGGATGAAATGCGTGATAAACTAAGTCAGCTTAATCAGCGGGAAAAAAACCTGGAGAAAGAACTGGAGCGCGCCTTCGAACTTTTAAAACGCTGGAAACTTGAGGAAAAAATCCAGGAGAATTTATCTGAACTGGAGGATGTACAAAACGAACAGGAAGAACTGTCCGAGGAAACATTAAATAATGAATCTGGAGAAAATCAAGATTTGATTGACAAACAAGAAGAATTGCAAAAAGATTTTGAAGAAATTAAGGAAAACATAAAAGAAATCGAAGAGCTAAATCAAGATTTAAAGCGGCCTGAATCCTTACCAAATACGGACGACGAGCAAGAAAACGTTGATCAGTCTCAACAAGACAGTAAGGAAAGTCTTGAGAAAAAGGATAATAAAAAAGCCGGACAACAACAGAAGAATGCTGCAGAACAAATGAAAAAGATGCAGCAGAAAATGCAGGAGATGCAATCCAGTATGGGAATGGAAGGCATGATGGAGAACATCGACGATTTGCGGGATATAATGCATAACCTGCTTAAGTTGTCATTTGATGAGGAGAAGCTGATCGAGGAATTTCGTAATGTTCAGCAAAGTGATCCAAGGTTTATAGACCTCGGACAAGAACAATTGAAAATTCGAGACGATGCACGAATTGTTGAAGACAGTTTATTGTCCCTTGCCAATCGTGTTTTTCAAATTCAATCTTTTGTGACGCGTGAGATCAGCGACATGAATAAATATCTTGACGGCAGTATGGAGGGAATCCGTGAAAGGAAAAAACAGGATGCCGTCGTAGCGCAGCAGTTTGCCATGACATCAATGAATAATCTGGCATTGCTTCTTGATGATGTTATGGATCAAATGCAACAGGCGATGTCAGATGCCATGGGTAAAGGCAAATCTGATAAACCCATGCCGATGCCTTCCTTATCAGAATTACAGAAACAATTGAATCAAAAGATTCAAGACCTGAAAAAGGGTGGAAAAGAAGGGCGCGAATTATCAGAAGAGTTAGCTAAATTAGCGGCAGAGCAAGAACGTTTGCGAAAAGCATACGAAGAAATGCAAAAGCAGCTTGAGCAACAGCAAGGTGGTCAACTTCCTGGTGAGGGGATACCCCAGAAAATGGAAGAAACTGAAATGGATCTTGTTAATAAACAGATCACTGAAGAAACAATAAAACGTCAAAAGGAAATAGTTACCCGGCTGCTTGAAGCGGAAGATGCACTTATGGAGCGGGATTTAGACGATGAAAGAAAAGGCGAAACAGCTAAAGATTACGAAAAAGAAAAGCCCAGGGCATTCGAAGAATATTTTCAATTGAAAGAGCAGGAAATCGAACTTTTAAGAACGGTTCCTCCAAAACTATTCCCCTATTATAAAAAAGAAGTAACCGATTACTTTAAAAGGTTAAGCGAACAAACTGAGACACCTTAAATGAATGCAATAAAAATAGAGATCCCTTCTCTATCCGAAAATATTCGGATGATCGAAAGTTTTATCGATAATGCCAAAGAGGAGTTCAAACTCGAAGATGACATCTATGGTAATATCATGATTGCCGTAACCGAAGCGGTTAACAATGCAATCAAACACGGTAATCAAAACGATAAAACAAAGAACGTAGCGCTTACACTAAAGCTAATGGAACACCGAATTTGTTTCATGGTTGAGGACGAAGGAAAAGGCTTTAACTTCCATAACCTTCCGGATCCGACGGCACCTGAGAACATCGCCAAGCCTGGTGGCCGTGGTATTTTTCTGATGAGACACCTTTGTGATGAAGTTCATTTTCACGACGAGGGTAAAACAGTAGAATTGAATTTCTATATCAATTAATCTTGATACGCTTTTTTTCCGAAGACACGTCTTATACGTTATCAGGCAAACGGGCGATCCGCAGTTGGATCCTTGACGTACTCAATAAAGAAAACGCAGAAGCCGGAGAAATTAATTATATATTCTGTAGCGATCGATATCTGCACTCTCTTAATGTCACCTATCTTGACCATGACACGCTCACAGATATAATAACTTTTGATAATTCTGAATCCAACGAAATAGCTGGGGATATTTATATCAGCATAAACCGCGTCAAAGAAAACGCCCTGCGCCATACTAACTCCTTCCACCAGGAGCTTCATCGCGTTATGATTCATGGCATTTTACACTTGCTTGGGATGAACGACAAAACCCCAAAAGAAAAACAATTAATGCGTGAAAAAGAGGACGTATGCTTATCTTTGCGGAAAAATTCGGAGTAGTGTTCCACGTGGAACTTTTCGCAGTTTTATTTTGTCGATGTTCCACGTGGAACAGTAAACAAAAAATTCAATCATGTTCAATACGTACGATGTTATTGTAGTAGGGGGTGGTCATGCCGGTTGTGAAGCAGCACATGCTGCTGCACAAATGGGTAGTTCTGTATTATTGGTCACTATGAACATGAATACCATTGCGCAAATGTCGTGCAATCCAGCCATGGGTGGCGTTGCAAAGGGACAGATCGTCCGGGAAATTGACGCGCTTGGCGGAAAATCAGGTATTGTTGCGGATAATTCCATGATTCAATTTCGCATGCTCAATCGATCGAAGGGTCCGGCTATGTGGAGTCCCCGCACCCAAAATGACCGAATGAAGTTCGCCGAAGAGTGGAGGCTCACTCTTGAGAAAACTCCGAATGTTGATTTTTGGCAAGAAATGGTTACATCAATCCTCGTTGAAAAAGGTAAAGTTGCCGGTGTAACTACGGCCATGGGAATTGAAATTCGTGCAAAAAGTGTCGTCCTTACCAACGGCACCTTTCTTAATGGCATCATACACATAGGCGAAAAACAATTTGGTGGTGGCAGGTCAGCCGAACGATCGGCCAAAGGTATAACCGAACAACTAGTTTCCCTTGGTTTTGAAGCCGGGCGAATGAAAACCGGTACTCCTCCGCGCGTCGATGGCCGGTCGCTGAACTACAATAAAATGGAGGAACAAAAAGGGGATGAGGCGCCTTCAAAGTTTTCATATTCTCCGGAAACTCAACCCCCCAGTCAGCAGCGTAGCTGCCACATAACCTATACCAATCCGGTGGTTCATGAGATTCTCGAAACAGGCTTCGACAGATCTCCCATGTTTAACGGAAGGATTCAAGGGGTTGGCCCGCGTTACTGTCCATCAATTGAGGATAAAATAAATCGGTTTGCTGAACGTGACCGTCATCAAATATTCGTTGAACCGGAAGGGTGGAACACAGTCGAGGTTTATGTTAATGGCTTCAGTACTTCACTTCCTGAAGAAATTCAATATAAAGCACTTCGACAGATAGAAGGCTTTGAGTCTGTTAAAATGTTCCGGCCAGGATATGCAATCGAATATGATTACTTTCCGCCAACACAATTACAACTAACGCTTGAAACCAA
>CAYGOW010000006.1:0-8721 GCA_964351425.1 uncultured Roseivirgaceae bacterium | reverse complement strand
AACCTCTATTTTGCCGGACAAATTAATGGAACAACAGGATATGAAGAGGCCGCCTGCCAGGGACTCATGGCTGGTATCAACGCCCATAATAAGATCCATGGTAAAGACCCTTTTATTCTGTCCCGCTCCGAAGCATATATAGGTGTCCTCATCGACGACCTTATAAACAAAGGTACCGAAGAGCCTTATCGTATGTTTACATCACGAGCTGAATTTCGCATTCTCCTGAGACAAGATAACGCCGATCTACGACTTACAGAGAAAGGCCATACCCTCGGACTTGCTACTGATGCAGCATTATCACGAATGCAGGAGAAGTCAAATGCCATAAATACATTCTCCGAACAACTTAATGCGGCACGGGTTGAACCCGATATAAATAAACTTCTTGATGAATGGGGTTCAGCAAAAATAAATCAAAAACTGCCTGCCGTTTCTTTATTGAAACGTCCGGAGATTAACATTCATCAATTAATTTCATTATCAACAGAACTACAAGAACAAGCCCGGGAACTGTCGAGTGATATCTTAGAACAAGTAGAAATTCAAACTAAGTATGATAGTTATATCCAAAAAGAAGAACAGCTTGCCGAAAAAATGAATTCTCTTGATAGTGTCAGGATCTATGATTCTTTCAATTATGATGCAATATCTTCTTTATCATCTGAAGGCAAGGAGAAATTGAAAAAAATTCGTCCCGAAACACTGGGACAAGCATCAAGAATCAGTGGCGTATCTCCGGCTGATATATCAATTATTATGGTTCACATAGGACGATAAATAATATGCCCACCCTACACTGCCATCTGTGCAATCAGCCTCTTACCCCATTCCTGGATACAGCAGACTATTTCCATACACAGGAAGAGTTTCAACTGTATCAATGTCCCCAATGCTCGCTTTTAGAAACATATCCTGCACCAACCAAATCAACGCTGTCCAAATACTATGATACAGATAAATATCTCTCACATTCATCAAATAAATTTAATTTAATATCTTTATTATATAATTTTATCCGCAAAATATCAATAAATAAAAAAGTAAAATTAATAAATCAATATTCTTACGGCAATAAATTACTTGACTTTGGTTGTGGGACAGGTCAGTTTCTCAAAGCAGCCAAACACGATGGGTGGGAGGTCAATGGCATGGAACCAAATGTTCAGGCACGCAGGCATGCGGCCAATGAAATAGGAGAGTATATCTACGCCTCTTCCAATGAAATTAAAGAGACCTATTCGGTGATTACTTTATGGCATGTTTTGGAACACGTATATGATCCTTTAGCAACCATTAAATTATTGAATGAACACCTCACAGAGAAAGGCTCAATCATCCTGGCCTTACCCAATTATAAATCTCCTGATGCCTCCTACTATCAAAATCAATGGGCAGGCTTTGACGTGCCACGTCATCTCTTTCATTTTTCCCAAGAGTCTGTTAAACAACTTGCCATTCAAACAGGCATGAAAATTGAAGCTGTGCTTCCGATGACATATGATGCCTACTACGTTTCATTACTAAGTGAAAGATATCAACGACCCAATCATTTTCCCTATCTTCGGGCATTACGACAGGGTTTCCGTTCGAACAAACAAGCCCGTCAAAACAACAATTACTCCAGTTTAATCTATGTTATTAAAAAGGACAAATAGATTAAGAGGTATCCTTCAGTCTTTCTTACTGATAATCGTACTTATCTTTTACGGATGCGCAAACAGGAGTTCTCCTACAGGAGGTCCACGCGATGAGGAGCCGCCTTCTTTAGTAACGTCGCTACCCACTACAGGAACCACCAATTTCAGGGATCAGGAAATTGTTTTAGAGTTTGATGAAGATGTAAAACTTAATAAGGCGAAAGAGCAAATTATTATTACCCCAAGGCTTTCAGGTGATTTCGACATTAAAGCCAAGCGTGAAAAAATAGTTATCTCCTTTGACTCTGCTTTTTCTGACAATACAACCTACACCATAAACTTCAGAGAAAGTATCGTAGATCTGACTGAAGGCAATCCTGCAGAGAATTTAAGCATTGCCTTTAGTACTGGTGATTATATAGATTCTCTTTCCATATCTGGATTTATACAAAATGTCCAGGCAGGTACTCCTTCCAAACAGGCCACCATTGCTTTGTATTTCGCAGATGATACTACCTCTGTACTTAATGCACTACCCGTTTATTTTACTGAAACTAACGACAGTGGCAGGTACATAATAAAAAACCTTAAATCCGCACGTTATCGCGCTTATGCCTTCAAGGATGCAAACAGAAACCTTGAATTGGAAACAGGAAGTGAGACATATGGCTTCTACCCAGATACGCTTCTCGTTAACCAGGATATAACCGATATTAATATGAATATGGTATTCCTTGACATCAGCGAATTCAAATTAATATCCGCACGACCGGTTGGTACGACATTCGATATACGTCTTAATAAATACATTACTGACTACACAGTCATTCCAGCAGATACTACCATAACCTTATCACACTACTATGCCGATCCGGACCGTGAAACGATAAGTGTCTTTAATACAAAACAATTTTCAGATAGTACTTTAATTTATCTTTCCGCTACAGATTCCATCCAACAAAGCATTGCGGATACCTTATGGGTGAAGTTTTCTAATTCCTCACGAAAACCAGACGATCTTACCAGCCAGTTATTAATAAAACCAATACCTGTTAATAAGCCGGTCCTAAATGCTACTTTAACATTTTCCAAACCTATCAGGCAAATCAATTCTGACAGTGTATATATCTATCTGGATTCTTTACATCAAATACCCTATGATAGCCTGCGGACTACATGGAATCCTTTTCGTACAGATTTATCTATTTCATATTCCTTTCCGGATTCATTATTTCGTCGAAATACGACAAATGATAACCCATCCCCAGGAACCTCAGTTAATCGTCAACCATCGCTGAATTTAGGAAGAAGCGCATTTATTAGTGTCGAAGATGATTCAACTAAAGCCCGATCAGAATCCTTATCGTTTGTTCAACCGACATCCCTTGGCGTATTGATATTCAATATTTCCTCATCTACATCGGAATACTTTATTGAACTTATTGACAGTAAAGGCACCGTTGTCGCGACGCATCCCCCAGCACCTACCATTCGATTCTCCCAACTTCCACCCGGCGACTATTCGCTGCGCGCCATTATTGATGTCAATCAAAACGGTAAATGGGATCCTGGAAATATTTTAGAAAACCAATTACCAGAAAATATCGTTTACTTTAGAGCACGTGACGGATCGCGAATTATTAGCCTTCGAGCTAATTTTGAGATAACCGAATCATTCAATTTCTGATGTGGATAGACTGTCAGAACGTGTGGACAAATTTTCAGTTATCCACTGTAAATTCAGAAATGGCAAGAATTACATTATGCGATGTGAATTAAAAGAATAACATTAGTGTTTATCCATAAATTCTACACAGCTATAAGTTTGAATTTTTATTATCCACACAAAATAGAAAAATTGTAGATAAACCTTTAAACCATTATTAATCAATACATTATAAAAGCAATTATTGTTGATAACAGGTAAACTAATCAACAATTGATTTAATCAATTAAAATTTCAAGAAGTTTTCCACGTATCCACATCCCTAATAGTTTATAATAGTTTTTAATTATATACTATATATATATACTAAGCCTGTTGACTTGTGAATAAGTATCTAATAATTATATCCCTTTGCATATTATCCATCCTTCCTGGTATGTCACAGGATACCGGACAGATTCAGCTTGCAAACGAATATTACGGACAAGGTGAGTTTGATAAGGCCAGGAACCTTTATGATAAGCTCGCGACGGATATGTCCAATATTCCGCTCATCCATAATAATTATTTATTTTTATTATTGGACACACACGAATACGACCAAGCCGAAGAATACCTCAATAAGCTTCTTAAACGTAATCCTGAAAATATATATTATCACCTTGACCGTGCCTATTTAGAAGTGCATCGTGATAATTTGCAAGAAGCCGATAAAAAGTTTTCAGATATAATTGATCAGGTAAAAACCCGTCCTCATCTTGTCAGAATTGTGGCAAGCTATCTTCTGAATAAGCAGCTCACCGATGAAGCTATAGAAACCTTTACCGAAGCAAGAAAAACACTCGGTAACCCGTTTGAGTTTTCTCTTGACATGGCCAATATTTACCGGCTGATGAATAACAAAGACAAGATGGTGGAAGAATATTTGAATTATGTAATTCAAAATCCATCGAATCTAAAATACGTTCAAAATACGCTGCAAAATTTGTTGACTGATCCTGAAGACCTCGAAAGCTTTGAGCGATTATTATATGATAAGATTCAGGCTGAACCGGAGAATAATGTATACAGTGAACTTTTAATATGGGTTCACTTGCAACAGAAAAATTTTTATGGAGCCTTTGTCCAGGCTCGTGCTATGGATATCCGTGGCCAGACACAGGGCAGTCGTACCATAAATATTGGAATGATTGCTTTGGATAATGATGATTACAATACTGCTATTAAGATTTTCACTTATCTGATAAAGGAATATCCGGATTCATACAATTACGTTTTAGCCAGGATGTATTTGATCAGGTCCTATGAAAAGCGGGTACGCAATACATATCCCATTGATGAACGTGAGATACGAAATCTGATAGCAGATTATAATATCTTCATCAGAGATATGGCCGATAACAGAAACGCTTTGGAAGCAATGCGAAATAAAGCAATGCTCCATGCTTTTTATCTCGATGAGAAGGATTCGGCCATTTCGATGTTAACTTATATTATTCAGCAATCAAAAGCCAGTGGTGAACTTGTAGCCAAGACAAAGCTTGATCTTGGCGATATATATCTTCTCGACGGACAGCCATGGGAATCAACCCTTTTATTTTCTCAGGTAGAAAAAACCAATAAAGAAGAAATTATTGGCTACGAGGCTAAGCTGAAAAATGCCAAGCTGCACTATTATAACGGGGATTTCATGTTGGCTCAGGAGCACCTGGATATTCTCAAAAGGGCTACAACCCGTCAAATCGCCAACGACGCGATGGAATTAAGCATACTCATCAAGGATAACACGGCATTCGATTCCACTGAGTCTGCGATGAAAGGGTATGCACGAACGGAGTTATTACTATATCAAAATAAAACTGATGAGGCCATTGCTCTTTTAGATAGTATGAAAATTGCTTATGTCAATCATCCCATTCAGGATGAATTGTTATGGCTCGAAGCCGGCATTGAGCGTAAATTTGGAAACTTCGAAAAGGCCGTTGAATATCTCAATAGCATTGTCCTGGAATATGATCAGGATATTTGGGGCGATGATGCGTTCTTCATGATGGGAGAGATTTACGAACGTGATTTAAAGGATGAGGCGCAGGCCATGGAGGTCTACCGCGAATTTTTAACGCGGTATCCCGGAAGTGTTTATATAGCCGAAGCACGTAAAAGATTTAGGATGCTGAGGGGCGATCTCACCGAAGCAGGTGATACGGAAATGTAAAATTTCTTTCTTATCTTCAGCAGAGATTACTCGTCGCTGAATGAAACCAACCCGTTTATTTGATTTATTTTCTTACCAGCAACATACCTATCCTCTTGAAGATTGTCTCGCGGAAAAGCGTGGTAGTAAGTGGAAAAAGTATAGTACGTCAGATGTAATTTCAGCATCCGAATCACTTAGTTGTGCATTAATCGAGTGGGGTGTTAAAGAAGGCGATCGGATTGGTATAGTTTCATATAATTGTCCTGCCTGGGTCATAACGGATGCGGCCATACTTCAGGCCGGAGCCATTGACGTTCCGTTCTATCCAAATTCAACAACAGAAGATTATCAATACATCATTCAACATGCCGGAATCAAATACGTATTTGCCGGTGATGAAGAAATCAGGGAAAAACTTGAGCCTATTGAAGGGATAGAAATAATAAATTTCAACCGCGACGAATATCAACAATTACTAAGTCATTCAAAGGAGCAGATACCAGAATTGGAGAATAGAAGAAATTCTGTTACCACCGATCAGGTTGCTTCCATCATATATACAAGCGGTACTACCGGAACCCCAAAAGGTGTCATGTTAACCCACCGTAATATCCTATCCAATTTATTCTCGATTAAGAGCATAATGGATGAAGCAGGCACCGAACCTGGCGATAGAGTACTTAGCTTCCTTCCGCTTTGTCATATATTCGAAAGGACCGGTATTTACAATGACTTGTATTCTGGTACAGCTACTTATTTTGCGGAGAGCCTGGATAAAATTGGTGATAATATTCGCGAGATAAATCCACACTTCTTGCGCTGCGTACCCAGGCTACTTGAGAAGATTTATGAAGGGATTCTCAAGAAAGGGCATGAACTCACCGGCATTAAAAAACAGTTATTCTTTTGGGCGATAGGTCTTGCGGAGAAATATTCAATCCAGGATTCAGGAAGTTTCCTTTACCGTTTACAATTGTCTGTTGCAGATAAACTTATTCTCTCCAAATGGAGGGAGGCGTTGGGCGGTAATATTAAACTTATTTTCTCCGGGGCGGCTTCATTGCGGCCGTCATTGGTAAGCATATTCTGGTGTGCCAAAATACCTATACTCGAAGGATATGGTTTAACCGAAACATCACCTGTGGTGACCGCGTCTCGTTATGATCGAAATAATATACGGGCGGGCTGTGTCGGAATTCCTATTGAGAATGTTAAGATCCAAATTGCTGACGATGGGGAAATTCTTGTGAAGGGGCCCAATGTTATGAAAGGATATTACAAAAATCAGGAGGCGACTGATGAGGTAATAAAAGATGGGTGGTTTCATACAGGAGATATCGGCATAATTGTAGAGGATCGCTTTCTAAAAATAACCGACCGTAAAAAAGAGATCTTTAAAACCTCCGGAGGGAAGTACATTGCCCCGCAACCCATGGAAATTAAATTGAAGGAGTCCATGTATGTGGAACAGGCTATGGTGGTTGGGGAGAATCAAAAATTTCCTGCAGCCCTTATTTCACCGGCTTGGGATCAGGTTAAATCGTATCTTCAGCGACACGATTTGAAAACCGGCGATTCCGATCTGATCAAACATCCGAAGGTTATTGAATTATTCCAACGCGAAATAGACAAGGCCAATGAAGGATTGGCACGATATGAACAGATTAAAAAATTTCGTATGGTGCCGGGAGAATGGTCTGTTGAAAAAGGAATGCTCACGCCAACACTCAAGCTTAAGCGACGTGCCATTCTAAAGACATATGCTGAATATCTCGAAGATATATATGCCATGTCCAACGAAAAAGCAGAATAAAGGATTCCTGACTATTCCGCTTCAAAACAAAAATCAACAAACCCATTCATTAAGGTGAAAAGGTCCGGGTCTTTTGGTTCTGGCTTTCCCAGTTCTCCTTTAAATGAATTGACTGCATAGCCTTCGACGGTTATATCACCAGTCACAACCGGATAGGTAAAGGCACTGATATTGTAGAAATATGTCTTCTGTTCATCTGCTTTGGATTGAAAATATATTGCCACCAGGTAGGATTTGTCCGCTTCGATAGAAAGTGGATCGATTGATTTATAGACCCACTCCGTCCCATTTTGGCTAATGGTAGTTTCCACTAATAGTGTATTATCGCTAAGATCTGCCGGGTAAATTCGGACGGTGTAGGAATTTACTTCTGGAACAAGAATTCCGAGTTCCTTGATTTGTCCGTTAAACGCAGTATGAAAAACAAAACCAAATGCCTGATACACGTCGGTAGAACCATCCAGGGTTCTGAATTCTCCCTGCGTTATGTCAAACGAACCATTATCCAGGATATCGAACATTGGATATTGGCAGCCTTCAATCGAACTCCCGGTATTTCCTGAGCCATCATCCGGAGGAGGTTGGGTTGTTGGCGGAGTCGAATTTGTGGGGGACGGATCGTCACCGCCGCAAGCAGAAACGATTATGCACAAGGAAAGTAAACAGCAGAAGTTGATAAGTCGTGACATGTGTATATTCTTTGAAAGAAATTTACACCGGAGTATGTCAACATGATATACCTCAATTGAGGTAGTCAGAAAGAAGGAAAATTTCTTAAAATGTAACCGATGAGCTCGCCAACGCTATGCAATTCTGCTTTGGACAAAATATTTCGTTTGTGTGTACGTACTGTCTCATAGCTAATAGAAAGCTTTTCGGAAATTGCCCGGGACTTTACCCCCTTTATTAAAAGTCGTATTATTTCTTTTTCTCGCTCAGTAAACCGGTTTTCAAATTCCTGTATAGAGGTATGCGTTGGATTTAAAGGAATGACCTTGTCCTTTCCTTTGTCAATGATACTAGCGTAAGGCAGGTTTTTAACACCCAGGTGTGTGATGTCGGTAATAATGTTTGCAAAGAGATAGGGGATGTTCTTCGCGTCGAACTTTAAAGGTATATTTTGATTCTGGGTGACAATAACCCTGGAATCTTTACGAACAGAACGGTTTTGAAATACAACATATACGTCACTTCGCTCATTTTCAGGAAGTGAGATTACATAACCCATGGCCTGTCCGATGACCGAAACGATGAATGGGAAATCTTCCGGATGGATCATCCCTTCTACAAAACGCTCATTTAGTTTTATTATCTCGTCTTGGTTGTAACCAATTACACGTTCGCTCTCTCCCGATACAAGTTCTATTTTTTTAGTGTAGGTATTGGCTACAAAACAAAACCAGGG
>CAYGOW010000005.1:29691-33727 GCA_964351425.1 uncultured Roseivirgaceae bacterium | reverse complement strand
GATTCCATGGACGGATTGTAAATTGATCCATTTTTGGCCATCTTTGGTCAAACTGTACACGAAAAAATATGAGTCAATTTCCATGGATTAAAAACTATCCAACAGGTATTTCAGATACAATAGAAGGTCCGGAATACACTTCACTTGCCGATATGATGGAGTCCATGTGTCAAAAACATGCGAACGCTCCGGCATTCGAGAACATGGGCAAGACGCTTACCTACCGAGAAATTGACGTGCAGTCAAGGAGCTTCGCAGCCTATCTGCAAGTGGAATGCGGTTTACAAAAAGGAGATCGTATTGCCATTCAGATGCCCAATTTATTGCAGTACCCGATCGTGCTTTTTGCTGCATTACGTGCCGGACTGATCGTCGTCAACACCAACCCGTTGTACATGCCCCGGGAAATGGAGCATCAGTACAAGGATGCTGAGGTGAAGGCCGTCGTCATCGTGGCCAATTTTGCTTCCAATCTTGAGAAGGTATTGAAGACAACGGATGTATCCCATGTAATCGTGACCGAATTAGGCGATTCGCTGGGCGGCATCAAAGGGTGGTTTATAAACAAAGCGGTGAAATACCTGAAAAAAATGGTTCCTGCTTATTCCATTCCCAAAGCTGTGAGCTTTCATTCCGCTCTGAAACGCGGAGGCCAGCTTCAGTTTAAACCACCTGCAATAACCGCTGATGATACGGCTTTCCTTCAATATACAGGAGGCACAACAGGGGTGAGTAAGGGGGCCATGTTATCCCATGGGAATGTACTGGCGCATACCCGGCAGATCAGAATGTGGTTTACGCCACTTTTACATGCCGGCCAGCGGGATGTCATGATCACTGCCATACCGATGTACCACATTTTTGCGCTTACGGTCAACTGTATTTTCATGTGGAATATTGGTGCTGAAAATGTTCTGATTACAAATCCAAGAGATATGAAAGGGTTCGTAAAAACCCTTAAAAAAACAAAATTCACCTTGATGACGGGTGTAAATACCCTCTTTAATGGATTGCTGGCACAACCGGAATTCAAATCCGTTGATTTCAGCCAGTTGAAAGGCACTATCGGGGGCGGTATGGCCGTTCAGGATTTTGTGGCCAAGAAATGGCAGGAGGTAACAGGTACACCACTTGTTGAGGGGTATGGATTAAGCGAAACGTCTCCGGTATTGTCATGTAATCCACTGGACGGTACCCACCGAATGGGGACTATCGGCTTGCCTACTCCAAGCACGGAAATGGCTATTTTTGATGAAGAGGGAAATAAACTGGGCGTTGATGAAGTGGGTGAAATTTGTGCCCGCGGTCCGCAGGTCATGCATGGCTATTGGAACAAGGACAATGCATCTGTCTTTTTTAAGGGCGGCTGGTTCCGGACAGGGGATATGGGAAAAATGGATAAAGATGGTTTCTTCCGTATTGTAGATCGTAAAAAGGACATGATCAATGTATCCGGATTTAATGTTTATCCGAATGAAGTGGAGAATGTTATTGCCAATCACGAGAAGGTACTTGAAGTAGCGGCCATAGGCGTGCCCGATCCTCATTCCAATGAGGTAGTGAAGATCTTTGTGGTAAAGTCAGATGAGAGCCTGACAGAGGAGGAGTTGAAATCCTATTGCCATGAGAATCTTACCGGGTACAAACGACCCAAACAAATTGAATTCTGTAAAGAGCTGCCCAAATCCAACGTTGGGAAGATTCTTCGTCGTGAATTGCGTGAAAAAAAGGCATAGCGATTGATTTTCTTACATTTTCCTGAAGGCTGAACGGATAATTAGTATTTTCCGGCTTAACTTTTTATTCAATATGCGAGGATTTTTCGAACATCAATACTTATCCTATAAGAAGAAAAGCATGCGCAATCTCATTGCCATGGCGATGTCTGACGGTTCGCTTGACCCGGAAGAGGAGAAGTTTTTATACCGGGTGGGAGCACGATTTGGGCTTAAAGATCGACAGATTACCTTATTGATCAATAGTGACAAGGCCTTTAACTTATACGTACCGGAATCACATATTGAACGTATGGATCAGCTTTATGATCTGATGCAAATGATTTATGCAGACGGAATAGTACACAATAAGGAAGTCGAATTGTGTGAAGAAGTGGTGACCCGTTTTGGTTATGCCCCGGAGATGGTTCCGTGGCTATTAGAAATTTTTCGCGGAAATGAACATCCCGACATAGAGCGCTGGCGTGAGTTATGTCACGAGGCGGATCAAAACTTTGTAACAAAAAAAGCCGGGAAATAGCCCGGCCTTTTTGTTTCCTGAGGTTTTATTTCTTTAAAAGAGCTGGACATCAAAAAACTTATCCAGCATGGTGTTGATAAACATTATACCAAGCATCAACGGGGCGAGGATGGTTATCACCAGGTTTATAAATTTTTCAACGATAGATCCTTTGTAAGCAGGGTATCCATTACCAATTTCCTCTGACATATTTTTAGTCTTCCATCGCGTGGCGATAAAGATTGACATGAGACACCCGCCTAAAGGAAGGCTAATATCTGAAAATACTTCGGCTACAAAATCCAGGAAGGATTTGTCATCATACCAACTCATGACGGAGAATGCGTCAACCGCACCCTGGGAAAGCATACTGGGCAGTCCGATTATAAAGATCAGTCCCGCCAGCATCCATACCACCGCCTTGCGTGGCAGTTTCTTTTCATCCACAAGATAAGACACCGGTACTTCAAGCAGCGAAATGGTGGATGTAAGTGCCGCGAAACAGAGGAGAAGGAAAAATCCGCCACCTACGATTCGTCCGACAGAAGGACCCATGGCTTCAAATATTCCGGGCAGTACGACAAACACGAGACCAGGCCCCTCAGTGGGCTCCTGTCCTTGTGAAAAGACCAAAGGGAATATGAGTAAACCCGCCAGGAAAGCTACGCCAACGTCCATGATGGAAATCATGGCTGCGGAGGTAACAACATTCTGGTTTTTGTCAATGTAGGACCCATACGTGATAAGGGCACCCATGCCCAGCGACAGGGAAAAGAAAGCCTGTCCGAGCGCGCTGTAAATAGTTTCAATATTTAATTTGGAGATATCAGGCAGGAGATAAAAACGAACCCCATCCATGGCGTTATCCAGCGTGAGACTGTACATGATCAGTCCGATGAGAATGACAAATAGGGTAGGCATCAGGATGCGACTGGCCTTTTCAATTCCTCCGCTGATGCCGCGCACCACGATGAAAGCAGTAATGACCATGAAGCAAATGGAGAAAATCAGATTATCACCATAATCGGCAGTATATCTTCCGAAGAAAGCGCCAAAATCATCTTCTTTAAGTAATGAACCGAATGAAATCTCGAGGAAGTACCCGAATGCCCATCCAGCCACTACATTGTAGAAACTGAGGATCATTACCCCGCAGAGTATCCCAAATAGTCCCAATAGTCCCCATTTCTTTCCGCCGATTTTTTTATACGAACCATAAGGATCAAGTCCTGCTTTGCGACCGATAGCGATTTCACCGACCATGATCGGATAGCAGATAATGAATGTGAAGAATAAATAAACCAGCAGGAACATGGCGCCGCCATTTTCTCCTACTTCGTATGGAAATTTCCAAATGTTTCCCAGTCCTACTGCCGAACCTGCAGCAGCCAGGACAAAACCTATTCGATTGGAGAATCCTCCTCTGTTAGCCATAGATATGAGTTAGGTAGTTTTGCCGTCGAAATTATGGCAATTTTACCAGTATACAAAAGATAAATCCTGTGAACATGCCCTAATTGGATTATGAACGGGAGAAAGAAGTCATATTTTTTCAGCCGATCTGCGGAAAACCATGTATATCGTCTAACTTTGATTACTGAATCGCGTTAGTTTGGAAGAGAACATGGAACAATATAGAAAGCTCACAACCAAGGAAAAGGCCTTGCACGTAAATCTTGCGGATGACATATATGGTTCGTTCGCAGAAATTGGCGCGGGTCAGGATGTGGCTGCTAATTTTTTTAAGGCAGGAGGCGCTTCCGGAACTATCGCTAAGACCATGAGTGCCTATGACATGAGC
>CAYGOW010000005.1:25161-29681 GCA_964351425.1 uncultured Roseivirgaceae bacterium | reverse complement strand
AGTGATGCTATTTATGGTGTTGCTGACCGTTATGTTTGCAGGCCGCGTCTCAAGAAAATGCTGGATCATGAATATGATTTACTGATTGAGCGTTTGCCGGAACGGGCGCCCAAAACCCGGTTTTTTGCATTTGCCAATACGATGGAATCGTTGAATTATTCCCGGACGAATCAGGCGCATGGCTGGATTGGTATGAGGTTTCAGATCCATCCGAATTCGCCTTACAACGAGTGTATTATCCATGTTAAAATGCATGACAATGATGCGGTTCTTCAGCAACAAGCCATAGGTGTCATCGGGGTAAACCTGATTTTCGGATGCTTTTTCATTAAGGATTCTGAAGAATTCCTCAATTCGCTGCTTGACGGACTGGTTGCGGGTCGAATCGAAGTGGATATGTTCAAATTGAGCGGTCCTGATTTTCCGCATGTGGATAACCGGCTCATGAGTCTTAAACTCGTGAAGAATGGGCTGACCCAGGGGGCTATGTTCGGTCCTGATGGGGAAGTTCTTCAACCAAGCGAAGCACTCTACAAACGTAATGTGCTGATTATGCGCGGTCGATTCCGTCCGGTAACCCACGTCAGCGTAGATATGTTGCTGGCGGCAAGAAAGCAATTCAAACGTGAAAAGGATGTGGATCCTGATAAGATCACGGTCCTGACTGAGTTGACGTTGAGTGACTTGCGTACAGATGGCGAGATCGATGAAAAAGATTTTCTCAACCGTGTTGATATTATCTGTTCGCTCGGCCAGAATGTGATGATCAGTAATTACCACCGGTACTACAAGCTGGTAGAGTTCTTATCCAGTCTCACAAGAGGCCGAAAAATCGGTATTATTCTGGGGGTCTATAACCTGCAGCGGGTATTTGAAGATAAATACTACAAAGATTTACGCGGTGGAACACTGGAAGCGTTTGGTACACTCTTCGGGCATAATGTTAAGCTCTATGTATATCCTGCGATGAAGGAGGGTAGCGACGAGCTATATACGCTGGACAATTTTGAAGTTCCCATTCACCAGCAAAGCTTGCTGCAATATTTGAAGGATAATGACAAATTGGTGAATATTGATCGCGCCAACCTCGAACATCTGCACATCATTTCTGACCAAGTCCTTGAGATGATCCAACGAGGTGAATCAGGGTGGGAGAAAGACGTACCCAGAAAGGTAGCCGAGGCCATAAAGGAAAAATGCCTGTTTAATTATCCGTGCGAACCCGAACGCAAATCAGATCTTCAAAAGCAGGGAAAGATCTAAATCTCCTGATCCGATTCACTCGCTTTTCTTCTATCTTTGTTGGGAAACCCAACCAACCAACACCCATGCCCAACGATCAGTTTAAACTCGGAACGGATCATTTAACATCCCGCATTGGCCTGGCGACTGCGGAAGGAAAAATTCTCCCGATTCTTGATAAAAGTGCCTGCGAGGCGATTGACCGAAGCCAGGCGCTCGCGGAAGCCTTGGCAAATGGTGATGAACCTGTCTATGGTATCAATACCGGCTTTGGCCCATTGTGTACGACCATTATCGACCGTGATCATGTTGTAGAATTACAATATAATTTACTAAAGAGTCACAGCGTGGGTGTAGGTGAACCAGTTCCCGACCTGGCCGTGCGCCTGATGCTCATCACAAAAATACATGCCCTGGCACAGGGCTTCTCAGGCATTCAGCGCAAGACCCTGGAACGCATGTTATGGCATTTGGAAAAAAATATTCTACCTGTCGTACCGTGCAAAGGCAGTGTCGGCGCTTCGGGTGATCTTGCCCCACTGGCACATTTATCATTGCCACTGATCGGAATGGGGCAAGTCAAACACGAGGGAAAGGTTCTTCCGGCCGGTGAGGTACTTGCTTCCTTTGGTATGGAGCCACTGACGCTTGGTCCGAAGGAAGGTCTGGGTTTGATTAATGGAACGCAATTCATCGTAGCCTATTCCGTGCTATTTGCTGAGAAATTCAGAAAGTTGCTTGATCTTGCCGATGTGATCGGTGCCATGTCGCTGGAAGGACTGCAGGGATCGGCCCGGCCATTTAAAAAACGATTACATGATATTCGTCCTTTCCCGGGCAACAAACTGGTCGCATCCCGCCTGACTGCGCTCCTTGAAGGATCGGAGATATTGAAATCCCATGAATCCTGTAATCGTGTGCAGGATCCGTACTCATTCCGCTGCATGCCGGCCGTTCACGGGGCATCCCGCAATGCCTGGAAGCATATAAACGAGATGCTGGAGATTGAATTGAATGCGGTGACCGATAATCCGGTCTTATTTAATGACGGGGACTCTATCAGCGGCGGAAATTTCCATGGACAACCGCTGGCTATGCCCCTGGACTATGGTGCCTTGGCGGCGGCCGAATTGGGTAGTATTTCCGAACGAAGATCTTACTTGTTGCTTGAAGGAAAATTCGGTCTTCCGTCCATGCTGATCGAGAATGCCGGCGTCAATTCCGGGTTTATGATCCCACAGTATACTGCGGCAGCACTGGTCACGGAGAATAAGACGCGGTGCTTTCCGGCAAGTGCAGACAGTGTGCCTACCGGAATGGGACAGGAGGATCATGTTTCCATGGGCTCCATCAGCGCGCGAAAAGCCTGGGAGGTCATACAGAACGTCGAACATATTCTGTCCATCGAATTGCTCTATGCCGCACAGGCATTGGATTTTAGACGGCCTCGTCGCAGTAGTGATGTATTGGAAAATATTCACGCATTCATCCGAAAGCACGTGGATCATGTTTCAAAGGACCGCGTGTTCAGCGAGGACATGAACGTGCTGCACCAATTAATCTCCCAGGGGACACTGGCAGATTTTGTTGAGGAACAGACCTCAAGGCTCGCACTGGATTTATAAAATAAAGGATCCTGTTATGGATCCTTTATCAATTATTCCGTTTCTATTTTAGTGTCTGCAGGTTTTCTGTTCTTGACATACGTTTCCAGCAACTGGTCCATTTCCCACAACATATGCAGGAGTGATTCCCTTGCCCGGTATCCATGCGACTCATAGGGGAGCATCACAAGACGGGCCTGCCCACCGAGTCCTTTCATGGCGGCAAACATTCTTTCGCTTTGGATGGGATATGTGCCCGAGTTATTATCCGCCATTCCATGGATCATAAGTAGCGGTTCATTGATCTTATCCGCATGCATGAAGGGTGACATATCATAATACACTTCAGGGGCTTCCCAATAGGTGCGTTCTTCTGCCTGAAATCCAAAGGGTGTAAGCGTTCGGTTATAGGCTCCGCTTCGTGCGATGCCTGCGGCAAACAGGTCAGAATGAGCCAATAAATTAGCGGTCATAAACGCGCCATAGGAATGTCCGCCGATCGCTATCCTTGATCTGTCGGCGATGCCCAATTCCACCAGCTTGTCAATCGCCGCCTGGCCATTCATGACCAGCTGTTTCCGAAACGAGTCATTTGGCTCGGCATCCCCTTCTCCGATAACCGGCATTCCCGGATCATCGAGTATGGCATAGCCTCGTGTCAGCCAGAACAGAGGCGAGCCTGAATAAAGCCTGATAAAGCGATACGGAGAGCCTTTCACCTGGCTGGCCGCCTCAGCACTTTTAAATTCATCAGGATAGGCCCACATCAGGACAGGTAGGGTGCCATCTTTTTCCGGGTCATAGCCTTTCGGTAAATACAGGTTCCCGGTCAGATTAACACCATCTGCGCGTTTGTATTGTATTACCTGCTTTTCGATACCTTCAAGCGCCAAATACGGATTTTCAAACGTAGTAAGCTGATTTACTTCTTTCTTCTTTAACCCATGCATGAAATAGTTGGGCGACATATTCTTTGATTCCTTCCGGGTAAGAAAGGTCATGGATTTGGGGTCGACAACTTGTACCACATATTCATAATAAGGTGCCTGGGAGCGCCAGATCTCTTCTGTTTCACCAGACCGTATGTCGTAGCTCCGCAAAAATGGACGATCGCCTTCCGGGGAAGCACCCTGACCTGTCAGGAAAAGTGTATTTTTATCTCTCAATAATACGCTTTTCCCATAGGCGTTTCTGGTCATTTCAAAAGAGCCCGGGTCATTGTAGCTATCTTCACTGGACATGGAGAAAACCACTTTACGACTGTCTTTATCCCCTGGGGAAAACATATTGACTTCCATCAAGCGGTCGGCCCATCGGCGTGAGTGAACCAGGGCCAGGTCTTCATCGCCCCACTGAATGTACCTCACCCGTAACTTACTGGAGATATCCGGTTGTTTTTCTCCTGTGAAAGGAGCTTCCAGGTAAAATAACTGATCACGGAATTCCGCTTCTCGCTCCGGGTCCCCGCCATCCTGAGCCTCGACCCAGTATAGAGTAGCTGGCACATCTGACCGCCAGGTAAAAGATCGCGGACCTTCACGTGTGGCATCAAATCCTTTGGGCACATCTTCGGAAAGAGGAATGGATGCGATTGTGGCAACCAGCTCACCTTTCGTATCAAGTATGTTGACATCAAAAGGAAACCTGTAATAGGGAACGATGTAGGAGAATGGC
>CAYGOW010000005.1:21764-25151 GCA_964351425.1 uncultured Roseivirgaceae bacterium | reverse complement strand
TGTGGATATATTCTACCATTGTATAATTCCCGTCAGGAGACACTGAAACACCTGAGATGATCCCAGGTTCACCATAGGATTGCGTATTTCCTGTCTGTGCATTGACCAGGTACAACTGTGCCGTAGCGTAATAACTGAATAATGCTTCATCATGTTGGTCGCTAAGCAAATCCTGGTAGGTACGCACCGGTGCACTGGAGCCTGAGGTTTCCTGTATCACCGGACCGGCCAGGGCCGCATTTCTTACCGGAACGTTTCCACGTGTCGAAGGGATCGCCTTTACCAGTATTGTTTCGTTGTCATTTAGCCAGTCAAAAGGGCTGCCTATTGCATCATTCACAGACAGTTCACTTACCCGCTTTGCCTGACCTGTTTTCAGGTCGGCGACCCACAGGCTGATTTCCGCATCTTCATGGTGGGTAAAAGCTACTTTTGATCCGTCTGGAGACCATTGAATATTTTGCAGCATCAACGGCTCCGGAAGACCGCTGATGGTTACGGTTTCATTGGTAAGCAGATTTTTTGCTTCTAATCCCGAATAGCTGGATCCACGGCTTGATCCGTTATTGGCTGGGTTGATTCTAAGCCCTGCGATCTTGAGTTCAGGTCGGGCCAGTTCACTGATCGAAACATACCCGGGGTTTTCAAGCAACACCATCCATTCTCCCTGGTTATTGACAGAGACAGCAGGTGTTTGTGGGGCATTAAGTAAGTCGGCAATGGGTTTTGGAGGAACCTGGTAGCCGCCGGAGTTTTGGGCCAGGGAAATCCCGATGGAACTTACTATCAATAAAAGGGTATACAGTATTTTCATAATGTCTTCTATGTGATGAGGAGGTAAAATACTTCCTAAATAATAATTCCGGAAATAGTTTGTGACAATCGGTAGGAATTCGAGCGAACTAAAGGAAATCCTTACTTTCTTTGGCGGCTTCCTCGATCATGGCATGCGCCTCATCCTTCCCGAGATAGCGATCAATAATCGCGTGGGCAAAATACAGCAAGGGGGTAAGGATAACTGCAATGGCAAATTTGTAGATATAATTGATGGACCCAACGGAAAAAACCTGGGCAATTGACCATTGAGAATTCTCCGGAGCCAGAAAATAAAAGGCAATGAAAAGCACGACAAAACTGTCTATGAGCTGGGATACCAGCGTCGAGCCCGTGGCCCGAAGCCAAAGCATTTTACTGCCCGTCAGGTAGCGCAATTTATGAAAGACAAAGACATCCAGTAATTGTCCGATCAGAAATGCCACGAGAGATCCGATAATAATACCGGCTGCCTGAAGAAATACTTTGTTAAAAGCAAAATTGATATTGAAAGGCTCTCCATCAGGTCCAGTCGAGTTGACTTCCATCCAAAAGGGAGCAGGGGAGAGCCATGTTACTACATTAATAATCAGGAAAGCATATATAATGAATATGACCGTCAGATAGGTGATCCGCTGAACTCCTTTTTTACCGAAATATTCGTTGATTATGTCCGTCGTTACAAACACAACCGGCCATAGGACTACCCCCGCGGTAAGATTAAAGTCAAGTATAAAATCCTTGAACAGATGTATCTGAGCAGGGGCAAAGCCTAGTGTTTGTTCGAGCGAAAAAATCTTCTGACCGACCATTTCAGCGACCAGTGCATTCGTGAGAAAGATTCCACTCAGCACGATAAATAAAAAATTACGCCGATCTTTGATTGCCTTCATTAGTCCTTTAGTTCGTGTGTCTCTCCTTCAATCGCTAAATAGGATTCTTCGAATTCCTCACGTACTTCATCCAGAAAGGGGGTCAGGTCTTTATACCGCGCCGAGAAATGACCGATGAGCAGTTTCCCCACCTTCGCTTTTCGGGCCATTTTTCCTGCTTGTCCCGTGGTGCTATGAAATGTTTTTGCCGCCCATTCTTCCCGACTATTCAGAAACGTAGCCTCATGATAAAGCATGTCGACGTTTTCAATTATTGGAATTAGCTGTTCCTGGTAGGAAGTATCACTGAGATACGCATAAGACCTGCTGTGACGAGGAGGAAGCGTAAGTTCGGATGCGGCATATTGTACGGATCCATCTTCATTCAGAATATCTTCTCCACGTTTCAAGGCCTGTATTTTTTTTACATTCATGCCTGATGGCAGTTTTTCCTTATTGATCCGGAATGGTTTGGATTTTTCCCTGAAGAGAAACCCACAGCAGGGAATGCGGTGGTTGAGCGGAAAACTTGTCACTTCGACTTTCTCGTCTTCAAAAATAATCTCAGTCCCTTCCGGGTTCAATTGATGAAACCGGATCGTATAATTAAGCCGGGTATCTGAATATTTCAGTTGGAGGGTAATAATATCCTGTAATCCTTTCTGGCCGTACAGGTGCAATGGTTTTTTGCGGCCCATAAGATGGAAAGTAAACAGGAGACCCATGAGTCCCAGGTAATGATCCCCATGTAAGTGGCTTATAAAAATGTGCTGAATGCGTGCACTGTGACACTGAAATCGCTGTAATTGGATTTGTGTGCCTTCGCCGCAGTCCACCAGGAAATACCTTTGCTCAATGGTAACAAACTGTGCGGTATGATGTCGCCCGTAAGCAGGAGTAGCGGAATTGGATCCTAATATTTTTACTTCGAACGACAAGCTGGTTATTAATCCTCTTCTTCTTCGCCTTCTTTCAGTTCACTTTCGATCTCGAACATGAATACGGCATCTACGGCTTCTTCAACAGTCGGGAGAATGTTAAACACACTGTCCAGTTGGCTTATCTTGACCAGTTTCATGGTATGGTCAGACAGTTTGCACAAAATAAAAATGCCATTTTTTTCATTTACTACCCGGTTTCCAGTTAGAAGCGCGCTTAATCCGGATGAGTCCGTATACTTCACTTCAGCGAGATCAAGAATAATGTTTTTCACCCCTTCTGCGTGTAGCGTGATAAGTTCGGATTTTAATTGCGGGGCGATGCTCGAATCGAGCTTTTCTTCATGTAACTTGAAGATGGTGTATTTTTCCTCTTTGTCAATCGTGAATTTCATAACAATGCGTTGAATTATTAACCGCGAAGCCGCGATATGGTTTTGTTGATGTTGGATTCTATTCGGCTCAAGGCCTTCTCGTAATGCTGTTTCTCTAATATATTGCCGGTAAACTTTTCGAACAGTTCAAGATACCGCTCAGAAATGGAATTAACAACGTCTGTAGTCATTTTTGGAATGGTTTGTCCTTCCTTCCGTTGAAAGCCTTCGCTGATCAACGATTGCCTGAACCCGGGCGTCAAGCTGATCGCCGCCAAGATCGCGATTGCCGGCATACCGTCCGACACCGCGGTCTTCACGATCGACCTCGTCTCCCATGCGGGAACGAAGATTTTCAAGTCGCGCGTAACAATGGACGGCAGCGTAGCA
>CAYGOW010000005.1:20284-21754 GCA_964351425.1 uncultured Roseivirgaceae bacterium | reverse complement strand
CTGATCAACCATTGCCTGACAAATTCTTTACTCAGTTGTTTTTGGGTTTCATTATTCGCCTGCCGTTCTTCATATCCTTCAAGATAGAAATAGCGCGATGAGTCGGGCGTATGTACTTCATCTATAAGAGTAATTTCGTTTTTATGCTTCCCGAATTCATATTTTGTATCTACCAGGATCAAGCCCCGTTCACAGGCAAGTTCCGTGCCCCGTGCAAACAGCGCACGCGTATACTTCTCCAGAATTATGTATTCGTCCTCCGCCACTATATGCTGCGCAATAATTTCTTCCCGGCTGATATCCTCGTCATGTCCTTCCATGGCTTTGGTAGTAGGTGTGATTATCGGTTCAGGCAGCTTGTCATTTTCTTTCAGTCCTTCAGGCAGCGGAACCCCACAAAGCATCCGTTTGCCTGCTTTATACTCCCTCCAGGCATGTCCTGCCAGATACCCCCGAATCACCATTTCCACCGCATAGGGTTCGCATTTGTATCCGATAGCTACATTGGGGTCGGGTGATTCTATCAGCCAGTTGGGACAGATGTCTCGTGTTGCCTGCAGGTTTTGAGTGGCGATCTGATTAAGTACCTGTCCTTTAAACGGGATTGCTTCGGGGAGAATAACGTCAAAAGCTGATATTCTATCAGAGGCTACCAGGGCCATAAAATCACCAAAATAATACACGTCCCGTACTTTACCGCGATAGAAATTATCCTGGAATGGAAAGGTGAAATCAGTTTGTTTTATGGCGTTCATGACGTGGAATTTTAAGAGGCTTGAAGTTACCAAAAACTTCACAAATTATCCCGGTCATTTTTCAAAGGGGGCCGTTTTGGTTTCAGCAAGCAAACCATTCTTATATACTTCGATGCGTGCCAGTTCACCCGTCGGGTCGTAATACTTCCATTCAAGTACTTTACGATTGCCGCCGTATTCTCCTTCTTCCCTGATGGTGCCGTCTTCGTAATAAGCAGTGAACGGACCGTGTTTCTTGTCCGATTTGAAGGTAATCGAGGATTCGAGCTGACCATCCTCGAAAAATCGTTGATGTATGCCAATGCGGTCACCGTAGCTGAATTCTTCTTTTAGTGCAGGCGTCCCATTACTGAAATATTCTGTTCGCAGCCCATGTAACTGTCCTTGCTGGTAGTTCACTTCGGTACGGATTTTACCCTGCTCATTGTAGTATTTTGACAATCCCTGCAGCTTACCGCTTACAAAATGCTCCTCTGACTGTAATGCACCATCTTCGTAATATCGGATGGTTGTCATCTCAAGACCCTTTATTGAATAGGTAGCTTCAACTTTTCCGTTGGGATAATAACTTTCATTGAATCCTGTTTTGACACCTGCATTGTAATTGAAAATATGACGTACAGTTCCGTCAGAATAGTAGCCTTTATTTTCACCATGGAGTTTTCCGTCCATGTAATGGCCTTCCAGCAGAAGGTTTCCTTCTTCATCATAATTT
>CAYGOW010000005.1:20004-20274 GCA_964351425.1 uncultured Roseivirgaceae bacterium | reverse complement strand
TCACCAAGTTTCATTTCTGATTCGTTCTGAATACTGCCGCTCGGGTAATAGGTAGTATAATTGCCATTCAGTACACCATTTTCATAGGTCCCTTCAGACATTAGAATTCCTGTAGGATAGTAGAGTCGGGTAACGCCATTTTGCTTTCCATCGGCATAGGTGATTTCACGCTTGAGTTTGCCGTTTTCATAGTATTCAACTACTAGCCCTTCGGGCCGATCCTCGACAAATTTCGCCTTACTTTGCAATGTCCCGTCGGGATAATAGAGG
>CAYGOW010000005.1:16894-19994 GCA_964351425.1 uncultured Roseivirgaceae bacterium | reverse complement strand
CGGAGAGTTTATCCGCGTGAAACAAGGCGGACTGTATGAGGTTACCGGAGTCGTCATATACCTTCACGGGCCCTTCCTTTGTTCCCATGCGGTACATTATGCTACGTTGTAATTCACCCGAGGCATAATATTCCCTGAATTCACCGTTTCGGTATCCATCAACATATTCTCCCTCCATGGCAAGGTTTTGATTGGGATGAAACCGTTTAAAGGTACCTACTATTATATTCGATCCTGGATAGGATACATAGTACAGCTCTTTCAGTAACTCACGCTGCTCGGGATCATGGTAGGTTTTTACTTCTACCTGAGCAAGGGATACACTAGTGGATACGAGGCAAATCGCAAAAAATAAACTTCTCATACGTGCAATATACGAACCTAAACTTTTTCGATCACAATGGCCGAAGCGCCGCCACCGCCGTTACATATGCCGGCCACACCAATTTTTCCTTTGTTAGCAGTTAATACGCCATTCAATGTGGTAATGATTCTGGCACCAGAGGCTCCCAGCGGATGTCCAAGTGCAACGGCCCCGCCATGAACGTTCACCTTTTCCGGATCCAGGTTGAGTTCCTTGTTATTGGCTAATGCCACGGCCGAGAATGCTTCGTTGATTTCATAGAAATCGACATCATCCGCCGAGATCCCTGCACGTTGGATGGCCTTGGGGATAGCCAGCGACGGCGCAGTTGTAAACCAGATTGGATCTTGTGCTGCATCGGCAAACCCGCGGATTACCGCAATGGGCTTCAGACCTAATTCTTTAACTTTCTCTTCACTTACAAGAATAAGGGCAGATGCGCCGTCATTGATGGTGGAAGCATTCGCGGCGGTCACTGTTCCGTCTTTTGAGAATACCGGTCGAAGGGAAGGTATTTTATCAAATCGTACATTTTTATATTCTTCGTCCTCGCTGATGACTACCGGATCGCCTTTACGCTGTGGCACTTCAACCGGAATAACTTCGTCGTTGAATTTGCCGCTTTCCCAGGCATTCGCCGATCGCTTGTAGGAGGTGATCGCATATTCGTCCTGCATCTCACGGGTTAAATTCATTTCGCGAGCCGTATTGTCGGCACAATTTCCCATCGGGAAACCATTATATACTTCCCATAAGCCGTCCTGCATTAATCCGTCCACAAGTTGGCCATGTCCGTATTTATACCCGTATCGGGCTTTCGGAACATAGTAGGGTATATTGGACATGCTCTCCATGCCTCCTGCGACCACTACATCATTGTGCCCGAGCATAATAGACTGTGCGCCAAACATTACGGCTTTCATACCACTTGAACACACTTTATTCACGGTGGTACACGGTACATTATAACCAATACCGGCTCCAATAGCGGCTTGTCGGGCAGGGGCCTGTCCGAGATTTGCTGAAACCACATTGCCCATAAAAACCTCTGTGACCTGATCGGCGTTGACATTGGCTTTTTTCAACGCGCCTTTGATGGCAGCTGAGCCTAATTGAATAGCGGTAAGGGAGGAGAGCGAGCCACCAAAACTACCAATAGGGGTACGCACGGCGGATACTATATAAACTTTGTTCATGATCGTTATTATCGGTTGGATTTACTCAAAATTAAGGAAAAGAGAGCAGATAACCCGAGGGATTTCGTGTTCAAAATGGCAGGTTGACACCATCTGATAAGTCTACCAGTCCGGTTTCGACGTATCTTTTTTCTTGGTTGCTTTCCGCTTATTCTGTTGAATATACTGGACCTCATTATTTTTCATGGCCTCAAGGATCATTCGCGCCTTTTCTTCGCTGATCTTCATGTCTTTCAGGCGTTCAGCAATTTCTTTCTGTCGGGCTTCATTCTCCTGCTGATCTTTTTCTTCCTCGGTCTGGGGAGTCCCGTCTTTCTCCTCCTTGGCGTCTTCCTTGTTCTCCTCGCTCTCCTTGGTTTTTTCGCTGTCTTTCTGATCCTTCTGGTCTTCTTCTCCTTCTTCAGATTGCTCAGATTGTTCTTTTTTCTCCTCTTCTCCCTCTTTATTTTCTTGTTTTTCCTGATCCTTGTTCATTTCATTCTTCTCATCCTCCTGATCACCCTTGTCATCTTTCTTGTCCTGCTGATCTTTCTTCTCCTCTTCCTTTTTCTCTTCTTCCTTCTTTTTCTGCTCTTCCAGGACCTTCTTCAATAATTCATAATTATACCGGGCATCTTCATTGGTCGGGTCCTTTTTCAGGGCCTGTTTGAAATGATTCAGTGCTTCTTCGTATTTCTTGGTGCGGTTTGATAGAATACCGAGTTGTTGGTGGGCTACTGAGCCGATCAGTTTATCTTCACTGCTAGTAATGGACTGGTAGGCGCTGATCGCCTGGGCGGTATCCTTCAGCTGGTACAGGCTATTCGCCATATTCAGCATGATCTTGTCATCTGAGACCTGCATGGAATCAACCAGGTACCGGTAATTCTCCAGCGCTTTGGCATAATCCCCCGAATTATATGCTTCGCGGGCTTCCTCCTTCAATGCATTGACGCGGGCAATCCGATCGATGTCGGTTGCCATGAGTGCAACAAAAACGAAGGTGAAGATCCATTTCATAGTTTAACGGTTTTAAAGCTTAAAAGAACATCGATGACAATAAGCACCAGGGCGATTGCCAGGAAATAGTAATATCGGTTGGCAGATACGTCTACCTGCCGGGAGTCCCGAAGTTCTCCTTCAATACCCTTAATCGTATTTATTAACCGAGAAACGTCATTCCGGGTTTCATTTATCTCAAAATACTTTCCGTCCGTATCAGCCGCCAGTTGTTTCAATGAACGGCTGTCCAGTTTGGTTATTACATCCCCGCCCTGATTATTCTGCTTAAAACCGGCTCGCGTCGGAATACGACTTCCCTGCTCGGTGCCGACGCCAAGTGTAAATAATTTGATGGATGAATTTTCGATGTCATCCACGATTTCTTCTGTATTCTCCCCGAAATCCTCGCCGTCGCTAATGAGCAGAATGACTTTAGACTTCTGTTGTGTCACCGGAGATTCTTCGTCATTCAGTTTGTCAAGCGCCATGCGCAAAGGCGGTTCGAAGTCAGTACCTGTGTTTGGCACCAGTCCGGTGTTCAGGGTTTCAATGAACAGGT
>CAYGOW010000005.1:4168-16884 GCA_964351425.1 uncultured Roseivirgaceae bacterium | reverse complement strand
CGCATTCTGATCATAGGTGAGCGGAACCTGCATAAATGCTTCCGAAGAAAATATTACGATACCCATTCGATCGGAGCTAAATGCCTCCACAATATTTTTCAATTCGAATTTGACCTTTGCCAGCCGCGAGGGCTGTACATCCGTCGCATTCATGGATTGAGAAAGGTCGACCAGCATGAAGATATCTTTCCCCACGGACTTTACTTCCCGTTTTGATTCTCCAAAGGAAGGTCCGAGAATAGCAATGAGCAGGAGAATGAAGTAGGCGGTACGAAGGGCCATCTTGGCTGCGATGCCGGCGAAGCGCGTGTGCAATTTCCGTGCAATATGAATCATCCTCGTAAGGAAGAGAATGTAGAGAAGCAGGAACAAGCCCACAAACACCCAATCCGTCATCGTAAAATCGTACAGCCACGTCATGGCGCAAATATGGAGAAATGGCAACAGAAAGAGAAAGGGTCGGGACAGTTATTGATAATTGGCAAATTTAGGCGGATGAATGATCATTGAGCTTGTACTTGCGGACAGGTAGTAATTTCCAAGAAGCACACAGCATAAGTGTCGGGTTTTCCTACCAGGGTATTCTTTTCCCATCCCGGAAAAAGCCACCGGAGGGGCCATCGTCCTCAAGAGTTGCCGCCCAAACAATTCCTTTGGCGCCTTCTTTTACGTTTCTGGGAGCGTGCGGGCCCCCCATGTCGGTCCGGACCCATCCGGGGCATACGGCATTTACCAGTATTCCCGTATCCGCTAATTCGGCCGCCAGTTTAATGGTCAGCACATTCAATCCTGCTTTTGACACGGAGTAAGCGGGGGTGCCTCCTTTCATTTCGGAAAGCGAGCCTGCCCCGCTGCTTACATTGACAATACGGCCATAATGATGGCGCTTCATCAGGGGCACTGCGCCCTGGCACGTGCGCCATGGCCCCAGCAAATTGGTGTCAAGTGCCTCAAGGACGACGCTTAGCCTTGCGTCCGATGCATGCTGGTCGCTGTCATAATGAATAGCTGCATTGTTGATAAGAATGTCCAGTCTTCCATGATGTGAATCCAGAATGGGAAAGAATTCCGTTACACTGGCCAGGCTGTTAACATCCAGAACATGGTATTCTACTTCCACTCCTGATTCGCGAAGTTCGTCCCGTGCCTTCAATCCTTTTTTTGGATCCCGGCTGGTCATGATCACGTGTATTTTCTGTGCGGCAAGCTGACGGCATAATTCAAATCCGATGCCACGGTTCCCGCCGGTCACTACAGCAATTTTGGCTGATTCACTCATGCCTTATGTTTGAATGGTTGTATAGTAAGTTAATCAAAATTTTCCTTCAAATTCCGTAATATTACCTATCTTTTGCGTCTAACCTTTACATCCTCTATGCGACATACTATTCTCACGATTTCAATTCTATTGATTGTCACCCTTCCAGGGGTGGCTCAGGAAAATGTCACCTTTCAGGACGTGTCATTTCCGCTTGGGGCTGCCTGGTCTGAAGTCGGGGACATTAACGTCCATCCCATTTCCGGAAAAGCGGAAATCATGGACGGTTCGGGTGTTTTGCTGAATATGCCGGGCAAAAAAAATAAAGGGGCCGATATATATTCCAACGAAGAATATGGAAGTTTTGATCTGTCCTTTTACTACATGATGTTTCCGGGCTCCAATTCCGGTGTTTATCTGCAAGGCAACTATGAAATTCAGCTGTTGGATAGTTGGGGGGTGGAGCATCCTACCTCAGGGGATAATGGGGGAATCTATGAGCGTTGGACAGAGGAGGGGGTAGGCTATGAGGGCAGGGCGCCCCGGCAGAATGCCAGCCGTGCCCCGGGGATATGGCAACATATGATGATCTCTTTTACCGCACCGGAATTTGACGAGGCCGGGGAGAAAACAGCCAATGCACGGGTGAGTGTTACCCTCAATGGGGTGCCCATCCATTCGGATGTCGAACTCAGCGGTCCTACCCGTGGTGCGAGTGACAAAGAAAAGGCGAGGGGACCGATCAGAATACAGGGTGATCACGGTCCGATCGCCGTTCGGGATATGGAAGTAATTGCTTATGACAGCCCAAAGCCGGTAATACATAATTTACGGTATAAGGCTTATAAGGGGAAGTTTGTCGATGAACCGGATTATTCCAGCGTAACACCTGCGGCATCCGGAGAAACTGATCTTATTACTCCGGAAGTCAGGCCGGTGGAGAATGATTTTCTTGTGCGATACGAAGGAAAGCTTGAAATTCAAACCCCCGGCACTTACCGTTTTGTAGGGGCATTTCCAGGGGGAAGTGGCGCACTTTCCATCAATGGTCAGGAAGTTATCCCCTACACCGGATGGGGAGATGAAGGGACAGTAACACTGGAGGTAGGTACGTTTCCATTTGACCTTCGTTACGCTAAGGTATATGAATGGGTACCTGCAGGGCTCAGTGTCGGGGTAGAAGGCCCCGGTATCCGGTTAACGGAGCTGGCTGATGCAACGGCGATTGTATCCAATGTAGTGGATCCAATCTATCTGGATGCTCCCAACATACTTAGGAGTTTTATGGACATCCCGGATGAAGGCCGGGTGGTCAGGGCGGTTTCGGTTGGGACAGAAAGCAATGTTCATTATACGTACGACCTTGACAATGGTTCCGTAGTCCACATGTGGCGCGGCGCCTTTTTGAATACCACCCCCATGTGGCATGACCGGGGAGACGGATCATCCGTTCCCAGGGGGTCTGTTTGCTATTTCGACGGTACGTCACCGCCAGTTCAACCGCTTTCCCCGGAGTGGCAAAGTGATACTACAGGACTCCATTTTGGAATTAATGGATACCGGAAAACCAATGATGAAGGCATGTCGTTCATGTATTCCCTTGGAGACTACCAGGTGGAGGATCATATTCTCCCGATGGTCTCCGGCAAGGGCCTTGTCCGAACAGTAAGCACAGGAGTTAATTCGCCATTATATATTCGCCTGGGACAAATGGACGATGCTATTGAGGCTGAAATACGTCTCACTGCCTCTGGCGAAATGGAGCTGATTGCTCCGTTAGGCAACTCACTCACTTATTCAATTCTCTTTTGATTATGAAAAAATATAGTTATACCCTACTTATCGTGCTTCTCTCAACTTTTGTGGCCATGGCACAGCCACCCGCAGAAGACAACTATTTCAAGATATTGAAAGTGTCTTCGCCGGAAGGCACTTTGCTTGAGGTCGGCGGTTTGGCTATGTTGCCTACCGGACAATTGGGGATCAGTACCCGTCGCGGCGATGTATTTCTGGTTGACAATCCAACTTCGGATCGTCCGTATTGGCGGAAATATGCTTCCGGGTTGCACGAAATATTGGGATTGGTTTATTTCAATGGATCACTTTATTGCGCACAACGGAGTGAATTGACACGGCTCGAAGATACGGATGGGGATGGGTTTGCCGATCTGTTTGAAACCGTATATGCCTGGCCGGTTTCGGGGCATTATCACGAATATAGTTTTGGTCCCAAGGTATCTCCGGACGGCAGTTTATTTGTAACCGGTAATGTAGCCTTTGGAAATGAGGAATGGTGGCGTGGCGAAAGTCGTGTGCCCTGGCGCGGGTGGACCATGAAGATTTCCAAGGATGGGGAGATGGAGCCATGGGCAACCGGCATGCGTTCACCTGCAGGACTTGGGTTTATTGACGGAGAATTTTTCTACACAGATAACCAGGGTGACTGGATCGGATCTGGTGGTCTGTGGCACGTAAAGAAAGGCAGCTTTACGGGGCATCCCGCCGGATTGCGCTGGACGGGCAAAGAGGAATCCCCCCTCGACCTGACTACCGAACAGGTGTACTCCCAGGTGGATCCCCGTCAGGAGCGCGATGCACAGGGACGAGCCATTAAGCCGGAGAATGTAGTGAACGAGTCCTACAAAACGGTTTATGACATGAAGGAAAAATTTGATGCCTACCAGCCACCGGCCGTATGGTTGCCACATGGTGTATTAGGTATCTCCAATTCGGATATCCAAACCATACCTGAAGGAACCTTCGGGCCATTTGCCGGACAGGTGCTGGTGGGAGACCAGGGGCAATCCAAGATCATGCGAATATTTCTGGAGAAGGTTAACGGAGAATACCAGGGAGCTGCCTGGGATTTTCGTGCGGGTTTCCGTTCCGGCGTACTACGTATGGCTTGGGCTGAAGACGGGTCACTCTTTGTAGGCGAAACCAACCGTGGTTGGGGATCAGCAGGGGAGGCGAATGAAGGGTTGCAACGCCTGGTTTACACAGGAAGAGTGCCTTTTGAAATGCATGAGGTACATGCAAAGCCTGATGGATTTGAAATCACATTTACCAAACCGGTGGATCAGGAGTCTGCAAAGGATCTATCCTCATACCGTGTAGGCAGCTATATCTATAAGTATCATCCGGTGTATGGAAGTCCGCCCGTTGACATGCGTGATCATGAAGTTAAAGGTGTAAAGGTGGCCGAAGATGGCATGTCTGTTCGGGTAGTACTCGATACCCTTGCGGAGCACTATGTTCACCGGCTGACATTGCTCGGGATCAAATCGGCCGGGGATAATTCACCTTTGTTACACCGCGATGTTTACTACACATTAAATAATATCCCCTCAGGATCCAGGCTATCCGCCAGCGAACTAAGCACAAAAAGTACCGCAAGTGCCGGTGCTTCTGCGACGGTTGAAAAGACATCGACTCCTGCATTGAAAACGCCGGATGCCCGGGTGGCAGCTACCGCTTCCGCCAAACCTAAAGTATCCAGCGATACGGAAATCAAGGAGCTGATGGATAAGTGGACGTGTACGGCTTGTCATCAGACGGAAAAGAAGCAAGTTGGTCCGGCCTGGCGCGATATCGCGAAACGTAATTATACCAACCAGGAAATTTTGAAGCTCGTTTACCAGCCGGTTCCATCCAATTGGCCGGGCTACGCCACACCCATGGCACCAATGCCTCATGTACCGGAAGAGGATGTATTGAAGATCGCGGAGTGGATAAATTCATTGGAATGAAATTCAAGGCATGGGTGATCGGAACAAAATGTGTATATTGAAAGAAAAACCGATTGCCATGTCATCATTCATTAACCGTCGCCAATTACTTAAGTCAGGTTTCCTTGCTGCAGGTGCCATGTCTGTGTTGCCTGCGTACAGCTGGAGTACCAATAAATCATTCCCTATTTCCCTGGACAGCAGGGGGCGGGTGATACACAGTCCCTTTCTCCGGGAATATACCCTGCCGCTACAGGCGCATTTAAAAGTTCCGCAAGTACGTCTCCATTCGAATGAGAATCCATACGGACCTTCTCCGAAAGCAGTGGAAGCATTACGCGCCGCAGCGGTTAGCGGCAACAGGTATGCGTGGGAGACGGAAGACGAGATCAAAGAGATCCTGGCGAAAAAGGAGGGAGTTAGCCCCGATCACATCATGATCACACCGGGATCTACTCAGATACTGCAGGATACGGCTATATTCTTCTTTCAAAACGGGGGAAACATTGTCACTGCGGATCCAACTTTTATGACGATCATGCGCGTGGCTCAAACGGTCGGAGCGGAATGGAAAGCCATACCTCTGAATTCAGCATGGGCGCATGACCTGCCTGCCATGGAAGCTGCCACGGATGCGAATACCCGTCTGATTTACGTCTGCAATCCAAACAACCCAACCGGCTCGATGACCCCGGTAAAAGAAATGATGGAGTTCTGCGATCGCATGTCTGATCGTGTTCCTGTTTTTGTGGATGAGGCCTATTACGAATTTCTTCCACCTGGAAGTCAGCCAAGTGCCGTGGAGTTAATCCAGAAAGGCAAGAATGTTATTGTGGCCAGGACCTTTTCCAAAATTCATGGAATGGCCGGGCTGAGGATCGGGTATGCAATCGGGCAGCCTGAAACACTCGATCGAATCAGAAAATTTGTTATCCAGGGAATGGGTGTTTCCATCACCTCCATGGAAGCAGCCAGGACCAGTCTCACGGATGTTGAATTCCAGGAGATGGCCCGTACCAAAAACAAAGCGGCACGTGATTATACCCTGACGGCACTTCGTGGCCGGGGATTTGAACCCGTGGAATCCTACACAAGCTTTATCCTGTTTCCCATTGCAATGGATGGACAGGACTTTCTCAGCAAGATGAATGAACGGGGAGTAGGAGTACGGTCACTGGCTATTGACAACCAGGATTATTGCCGTGTAAGTATTGGTACCCAACAGGAAATGGAGCAGTTTATCGAGGCAATCGACAGCGTGCTGTCCTGATCAATCAATCACCTGGAATTCATAAACAGCAGCTCCTGGGTTTCCTTCCAGTGAAATTCCCTGAAGGATTACCTGGTAGGTTCCATTTGAATCGGCTGTAAAGAAATCAAAACTTAGTTGTCCGTCCGGACTGCACTTGAGCAGCGGACTCCAGAATAGCGTCGTGCGCATATCCGGCAGGTCATTTCTGTCTGCTTCCACGTCATAACGTGGCTGATAAAATTCTTTCACCGGGCTGAATCCCTTGTATTTTACTGTATTCATACCCAACGACCGAACCGAATAGTCCTGGTACCCGCTCTTTGTGTAAAAAGCCAAAACACCATTGGCTCCATCGGCACCGAAAATCGCGGCATTATTACCTTTGATCAGATCCACAGAGGCAATTTGATCCGGGGGAATGACCAATATCGTGCTTTGATTCACCACGATTCCATCCAATAAATATAGTGGTGTGCCGCCGCCACGAATGCTGACCGTAGGTTGTAACGGACTGCCTGAAATAAGTACCCCGGCAAAACGGCCACGTATAGATTCAATTATATTCGGAGTGCTTTTAGGTAAATTTTCAGTAGTTAGTGTCCTGTCAGCCATTCCATAGTATTTAATCACTTCATTCTTAATCCGCTCTTCTGTGATTTGTACCTCGTCAAGCATGATCGCGCCGCTGGTGGCTTTGTATCCTTCATCAATTTCAACCTGTTGACTGGCCGTTTGAAGATAATCCTGGGAAGGTCCGTAGACATCCGGTAATTCGGCTTTCAGGGAAGCCGGCACTGAAGGAGGGAAAACTGTCAGGTCGAATTCGGATTGGTTGCCTTTCTTGCTTTCGGTTTCAATGACCAATTCGGTAGAATCATAAAAGACCAATTCATCATTGAAGAACAACCCCTCCTCGTTGGAGGTGGTTGTAGCAATTCCTCCATTCGAATTCAATATTTGTATATTCCCGTCTTCGTATGGCTTTTTGGAGACGGCCCTGGTTATCTTTCCGCGGATCGGCACCCCTCTTTCATGCACATATTCCAAGCTTTGCGGGATATTCAAAGACTCCCATTTAATCCTTCGCCAGCCCTGCGTGAGCATGAGCAGGTCAGCATTCTCCATTATTTCCAGTGTGGGATCCTGAAAATAGTAGGAGGGATCTTGTATATGACCGGTAAGATCCGAAGCCAGATAGAGGTAGCTGACAATATCAGTCGTTCCTGTCTCGCGTTCAGAGTAGGCGCGGGTATCAAAAACCGTAGCGGAAAAGAATACCTCTGCCGTGTCCTTGTCGACCATTGCCGGATCTTCAATCTGCGCATTGACGGTAACCTTTTCCCTGCTGCGGTATGTTTGAGCATCGGTCGTCATTCGAATAGCCAGATCTTTGTCATGATTCATGAATACCAGTCGTTCCCCTAAAGGCCTACCATCTGCATTGAAAAGTGTGATTTGGGTAATCCCGGTTGGAAGGTCGGAGAATGGAATATTCACTACCGATGAATTGCCAATTTTTCCTTGCGCCGTAAACCGTATGACACCGCGTGATTGGGCCATAATTCCGATTTCACCCGTATCGTCAGTAGTATTCCTGTAGATAAAACACTTAAAATGATCCGTCTCACGTGTGACCTGCAGTACGTATCCTGAAAACTCAACCGAAGGGAGTTCAACTTGTACCTCTGACTGACCACCGTATGAATAACGGGCTGTGTATTTTTTGCCTGGAACCGGTGTGATAGCAATTTTACCCATCCCAATGTGTGTTGTTTGGAAGGTCGTTACCTCTGTTCCGGTTTCATCATGTATGGTTCCGGATATTTCAACCGGAAGGCCATTCGGACCGATGGCTTTAAAAGCGATGGTGTTTTCGATACCAATCAGGAAATGGCCTGATTCTGCAAAAAACTGCAAATCTATTTTTTGCTGAGCATTGGATTCAGCGGGTAGATTTTGCGGATTGTATATAGCTATGGACTTTTTAAAGAAATATTCTTCCCCCATGTTACGCATGTAATTGGTATATCCATGGAGGACGTAGGTTCCCGCCGTCAGGCTGGGTGGTAAGTCAATTTGACCCCAGGAAATACCCAGGGGAGAATGTAGCATGCGACGGCTAACTACTTTGCCATCCTTATCCAGCAAGTCTATGTAGATTGTATTAGTGGAAGCATTGAGCTGATGAAAGGTACCATCCACCAAAAAAGTAGACAGCCAGATGGTTTCCCCGGCAACATATGATGGTTTGTCATGCATGACAAATAACTTATGTGCGGGGAGGGCTGCCTGCAGTCCATTCAATTTATCAACTGTAGTCTTAAAAGCATCCTGCGCCTTTCCAGGAATGAATAAAAGGCTAAAAAATAGGGCGATAAACGCCCTTTTAATCCATTGTCTCATGAAATGTCTCTTAATTTACCATTTTCCAAAAGGCGATACCCCCGGCTTGCTTGCCTAAATTCACTGAAGCTTCCTTTTGAAGCGTTATCAGATTAATAATATCTACCGTTCCCGGCTCACCGCCAATCCCTTCAACGGAAATAAAGGCATACTTGTTATCAGGAGAGACCGCAACACCATGAGAAACTTTCCGGGTGTTGGGTATTTTTGCCAGTTCGGTATGGGTTTCGAGGTCCCAGATCCCTGTAGCGCCTTCTCCTTTGTAGGAGGCAATCAGCTTTTTTCCGTCCGGCGTTATGTCCAGGTTATACGGGGCTTTTCCTGTTTTCATCCGTTCGATAATGGTCCATTTTTCCGCATCAATCTCAAGGATTTCATCCGACCCGTTTCCGGCGACGTAAATGAGTGGTTTTGTAGGGTGGGGGGTGACCCATGTGGGTTTTACGGCAGAATGACTCATTGAAGCCATTTGTGAATGTCCCTCATGGCCCATCGCCGCATGATCCATTTTTTTCATTCCCACGGATGCGGGGTCGATGGGCTCGTTTTTATCCAGGTCCAATATGCGGGATACCTTGAATGTCATGGTATTGATTTCGAATAATTCACCCGACATCATACCCACTGAATACTGTCGTAGTCCGTCCGGTGATATTCGCGACCCGTGTGGCATCGTACCCACAGGAATCTTGGTTACTTCCGTCATAGAATTTGGTTCTACCACTGAAACCGTGCTGGGCACCATTTCGCCATGCAGATTGAAATTCACGCAGAACAGAAATCCTGTTGCAGGAGATATCTGCATAGAGGCAGGGAATATTCCAAGGGTCGTATAATCCACGAAGTTATCCGTCCCTGTTTCAAATTTGTAGAGATACCCGTTCGGGCTGCCGTGGGCCATGGACAAATACCAGTATTTTCCATCCGGTCCCACGGTGATTCCATGGGGGCCTTCGATATCCGCTGGCTTAACGCCTACCGGGATGACCTTGGCCACCTCAGCCATTGCTGTCTTGCCGTCGAAGTGGATCAGTGCAACTTCATCTTCTGATTCCGCCGTCACGTAGACATAATAGTCCTGCGCCAGGCCCGGAAGGGCCAGTGCGCAGAATATAATGAGGATGAATAGTTTTTTCATATGCTACTTGGTTTGAACCGATGTTTCTTCCGGAGTAACCGGTGCCACCTGTACGGACCACAGGCCACTGTTAAAATCAGAGAAGAATATATGTCCCTTGTGAGGTTGCGCACCCCAGACAAATGGTGCATTGGGAACGAATCCTTTGCTGTCATAGGGCTTAAAGCGGGCAATTTCCCGTCCTTGTTCGTATAAGTCGCCCATAAGGTCGCCGGAGATGTCCACGACACGCAGGCCACCGTTATAATAGCCGACAAACAAGAGGTCATCCTGGATCCAGAAGTTGTGTGAACCTGCTTCGGGCACCTGGTAACGCGCCACTTCTTTTGGATTTTTCGGATCCGTCATGTCCATAAAGTGCAGGTACCCATCGGGCGTAAAAATATCTTCGGTTTCAATTTTGTACATCGCTTCCAAAGGAAAAATTTCATCTCCGGCGATCACGTAGAACTTGCCGGTATCCTTGCTTTTGAAAGGGAAGGCAGCGTGGTTACCATCGCCTTGTACATGGGCCCTGGCAATTTCAACCGGATTCTCCGGGCTTCCTCCTGCTATGCCGTTTCCAACATCGACCATCGCGATGCCATCGCTCCAGTTAGATGAATAGGCAATGCCGTCTTCAATCCAGACATCGTGAATCGATTCCATGGAATTGGGTAACTGAAATTTCGAAACGCCTTTCGGATTCTCAGGGTCTTTGATATCTATAATTTCATACCACTGTCCGTTGCTCAGCGCATACACATAGCCTTTGTCGATAAACACATTATGAACACCACCGGTTAGATTCTCCGTGTAGGTTGACAAAATGGATACATCACGCGGGTTGGTTACATCAATAATGACGATGCCGTTTTTGCGGTTTGAGGCGCCTTCACGGCTGATCACACAGACTTTGCCGTCTTCCGACACCTTCACGTCGTTAACCGTACGTGCATCTACCTGTACGCTGTCAATCAAAATGATATTAGCAGGATCTGTCACTTCCCAGAAATATGCTTTCCCATCGGATCCCCACGTTCCCGTTACTGCATAATCTTTTCCGTCAACGCCTTCCCAAACCCATAAATCAGACGTGTGTTTGTCGGCCACACGGCCATGTCCTTTAAGGATCACTTCGCGTGAGATGGCCCGCTCGACCACCTCAATTGAGGTGCTGGCTGACAGGTTTCCAGAGGAAACAGTAACGGTGTAAATACCTGGATTTTCCGCAACAAAGCGTCCATCCTCGGCTACTTCGGCAGAAGCGCCCGTGCCGTATTCCAGTGTTTGCCCCTTTACAGTGAAGGATAACGGAACAGAGTTGAGCACCTTCCCGTTTTTATCATAAGCGGTCGGACTAAACGCCACCACATCTCCCGTTCGGACTACATCGGCCGTTTCGGCAAAAGAGATACTTGTTACCGGATTTGGTTCGACATTGATCGTTACTTCAGAGGAAACGCCCCCGGCAGTTACAGTGACCGTAGCCTTGCCTTTTGATTGAGCATACACATTCTGCAGATTATCCACCTTTACAACCTCCGGGTTGGACGATTTGATGGAGATATCCGGACGGGCGACTTCATAACCGCCTGCGTCGGTGACTTTGACATCAAGCGGAAAAACGGTTCCCACATAGGCATCGGGTACATTATTGATGGAGATATCAGCCACTGGCTGGTTGACTACCTGCACCTCGAATATCTGGGTGGCAAAGGCCTCGCCTTCATCCGGGACCCGGTTGGCGATGATATTGAACGTTCCGGGCTGGCGTCCGGTGATCAGACCGGCTGTATCTACCAGGATACCTCCAGTGAAGATCATATTTTTTTGAACACCCTTTAGTTGCAACGGGAAATAGTATACCGGCGTCTTTTTCAGGGCGTTACCGGAGGCGTCAACCGCCTGAACTTCCAGTTGAAGGGTCTTTCCTACTTCCACGACGATAGGATCGGGATTACTTTTCAGGGTCACTTGTTTCTGTGCTTCAGACTGAATGAAGAACGCGAATACAGCAAATAGTGTGAGAATTATTCTTTTCATTTTAGTGGTTTGGTTTAGGGGTATGAATATACTAATTTTTACCCTCACTTTTTTAGAAAATGCCCAGTGGGTTTCAGGCAGGATAGAAGGGATATAGGAAAGCTGAATCCGTAGGGCCTTTAAGGCATAAACGGAGTGGACCATGGACAACGAATCAATTTCAAATGAAGACAAAGCTACTTTTTATCCTGGGCGTTTTAGTGAGCCCGTTTATGGTATTCGGACAAGACAAGGGGCAATTATCGCTGAATGGCTATTTCGACACATATTTCAGCTCTTTCACGGACGATCTTCCCCTGAATGAATTTCAGAAGTTTACCACCGTTTCTGCCCGGGACAACCAAATAGGGGTCAATGCCGCGCAGATGGGCCTGGTGTATACGAATGAGTGGGTCCGTGGCGCCATTACCCTGCATTATGGCGACATTGCCAAAGCAACCTGGGATACAGATTTTCAGGCGGTACAGGAAGCCTGGGCCGGGATTCGCTTGCTGGAGAATGTGTGGCTGGATGCCGGTTTTTTTGCCACACATGTGGGCACGGAAAGTTTTCTCCCGAAAAATAACTTGCTTAGTTCGACTGCCGTAGCCACCTACATCGGGCCATTTTACCAGGGAGGCGCGCGTATCTCATGGACGGGCAATGACAGGTTATCGGCCTCCTTTCATGTAATCAACGGGTATAATCAGTTTCTGGACAGAAACCGTGCAAAGTCATACGGGATATACCTTTCCTATGAAGTAAGTGATGCAGTTACCCTTGGTTACGCCAATATGCTGGGGCGTGAGTCCGAGGAAGATGCGCCGCTGGATCAATACCTTGTCTATCAAAACCTCTTTGGGAGCTGGGAGAAGGGGCCTGTTAAAATTATTGCGGGGGGCGATGTTGCATTTCAATCAAACAGTGCCCTGG
>CAYGOW010000005.1:0-4158 GCA_964351425.1 uncultured Roseivirgaceae bacterium | reverse complement strand
TTCTCCGGAAAATTATCTGCCACCGGCCGATTTGAATGGTACAGTGACCCGGAAGGATTTCTTTCGGGAAGCTTCGCTGTAGCGTCGGGCGAACAGGGACTTGTGATGACCGGATATACTGCAGGTGTTGAGTATGCGCCGACCAGCTCCTCATTCCTTCGTATGGAAACCAGGTATCTTCAAAACGAGAAAGGGCTCGATATTTACCAGGACGCGGAAGTGCTCGTTGATAATCGATGGGAATTTATGGTAACCCTCGGGGTTTATCTGGATGAGTGGGTATTAATCAGGCACCCCTAAGTGCAGGCGCAATACCTGGTGGTATGCCGTAACAAAAAGGTATTTTTCGGAAGGGTCCATGGTGGTATTGGAAACCGCCTGAGGGATAAGTATTCTCCCCAGCAGGGTGCCGTCAGGATGAATTATCCAGATGCCGCCATGACCGGAGGACAAGAGTGTGCCATCTTCTGCCACCACCATTCCGTCGGGTCCGCGTGCCCCGTCAATTACTCTACCCGCATCCAGCAGGATTTTTCCATTCTCCAAACCCGCTGCCGTCAGGTCGTACTGCAGCCACCAGGGCTTG
Organism: uncultured Roseivirgaceae bacterium; assembly: GCA_964351425.1. Taxonomy (GTDB): domain Bacteria; phylum Bacteroidota; class Bacteroidia; order Cytophagales; family Cyclobacteriaceae; genus JAUILA01. The sequence continues at coordinate 3,572 of CAYGOW010000005.1, read as the reverse complement.
TCCCCATCTGAATTACCAATGTAAAGCACGGATTCATCGGGGGATAAAGCAATTCCGTTGGGACGTGTAATGGAGTCAGTCAAAAGTGTAACGAGGCCATTCGGATCTATACGGTAAACGCCCTGATAGGGGGTTTCCCTGGTGGGGTCTGAAATAAATTCTTCGAGTCCGTACGGTGGGTCGGTAAAATACACAGTACCACTACGATCAATCGCCAGGTCATTCGGACTATTGAAACGCATGTTGTCAAATTTACCGGCCACAGTTTCAAAAACAGGCCTGGGATCAGAAAGCGTTGCGATCATTCGGGCAATACGCCGGTCACCATGCTGACAAAGCAACAGCCCGCCATCATTGTCCAGCAACAGGCCATTGGATCCCATTTCACCCCCTCGTTCCGCGGCTCCCGTATAGCCGGACGGAGACAAATACGTGGTGAGTCCGTCCGTTTCGGACCAGGCAAATACCGTATTGGTGGGTACATCCGAAAAAAGGAGGAGTTGTTCGGATTCCAGCCACAGCGGGCCTTCAGACCATTCGAAACCTTCTGCCAGGATATCCGTGCGAACGGAATCACTTACCCATAGGTCGAGCCGGTCATCGAATTTCTCCACGGAAAGATACAAGACATTTGAGCGATTCTCTTCCGAACCTGACGGGTCCTGTTCAGGATTGCCTTTCTGCCCGCAACCAGAGAAAAGGATCGTACTCATCAGGATAAAATACATGGACTGTTTTGTCACCATACAAGTGTTTATTAGATTGGATAAATTACAAAAAATACTCATGAAAAGAATTATAACCGGCCTTTGCGTTTTATTCTTCAGCTCTTCGTGGCTGTCAGGCCACACACAGACATTACAGGATTCGCTGGTAGCCTTATGCCAGGGGGTCACCGGGCAGGCCGGGGTGTACGTGAAAGACCTTCGTACCGGTAAGACCTGGGCCTACCAGGAAAACATCATTTTTCCGACAGCCAGCATGGTTAAAATTCCCATTATGATTGGCGTCATGGACCAGATCCGGTATGGTAATTTATCCTATCACCAGCCATTGGAATTCAAAGACTCGTTGCTGTATGCCGGGGAGGATATTTTGGGTTCTTTCAAGGACGGCGAAAAAATTGCGCTTGATAAGGTAATGATGCTGATGTTGACCATGAGTGACAATACCGCCAGCCTCTGGCTCCAGCACCTGGCAGGAACAGGGAGTCACATTAATGCCCTTATGGAAGACTATGGGATGGAATATACCCGGATGAACAGCCGGACACCGGGCAGGAGAGAGGATTGGGAACGATACGGATGGGGCCAGACCACGCCAAGGGAAATGGCGACCCTGATGGAAAAGATCTGGCGGTTAGAAATTGTCAGCCCGGAGGCATCAGAACGTATGCTCCGAAACCTTAAACGTAATTACTGGGATACGGAAGCCCTGCTGATGCTGCCTCCACACGTGAATATATTTTCAAAAAACGGAGCAGTCAGTGCCTCGCGTAGTGAAGTTGTGTTGGTGAATGCGCGGCATAGTGATTACGTGTTTTGCGTGATGACCAATGGGTTGGAAGACACCTCCTGGGAATACGAAAATGAGGGGTGGCAATTGATCCGGAGTATCTCTGATTTGCTTTACAGGCATTTTGAGCCGTCGGATGATTGGCGTGCAATCCTGACCGAAGACGCCACGTTTCGCTAGGATACTGACGTGGGGTTAAGGAACACCATGTACCGTCTGAAAAAAGGCATTGCCGCCAGTCCGGATTTAACTGTAATTTATTCTGCAGAAACCATTATATTGGCACTAATTTATCCAGTGTAATGGAAAATTGACCGGTGAAGTAGTATGACATTAACCGGACAGAACCTTAAAAATCAACCAAGAATTAACCCATCATCCATGAAACGACTCAACCTCCTGGAAGAGACACGCTACGAAAAGTTACCAGTAACTGTTTATGAGAATAAAGAGATTGCATCGAAAAAAGTTGCCGAACGCATTGCCGCAATAATCCGCAAAAAGAGTGAGGCAGGAGAAATGGCAATACTCGGACTTGCCACCGGTGCAACGCCAATCGGCGTGTATGAGGAATTGGTAAGGATGCACAAGGAAGAAGGGCTTAGCTTTCAGAATGTAATCACCTTCAACCTGGATGAATATTATCCGATGAAGCCAAAATCCAAGCAGAGCTACGTCTACTTCATGAAAGATCATCTGTTTGATCATATAGACATTAAGCCGGAGAATATTAATATCCCGGATGGAACACTCAAAAAGGAGGAAATCCACGAATACTGTTTGGCTTACGAACAAAAAATAACCGATGCTGGTGGTTTGGATTTTCAGGTTTTAGGTATTGGCCGGACGGGTCACATCGGATTTAACGAACCTGGTTCGGCCCCAAATTCGGGTACGCGCCTGGTCACCCTGGATGACCTGACCCGTCGGGATGCGTCACGTGATTTTGGGGGTAAGGAGAATGTACCGACGAAAGCCATTACGATGGGTATCGGAACGATCTTCAAAGCCCGCGAGATTGTTCTGATGGCATGGAGTGGTAAAAAGGCGCCAATCATCAAAAAGGCGGTGGAAGGATCTATGTCGAGTGATGTACCGGCTACGTTCCTTCAAAATTCGGAGAATGTTGAATTTGTCCTTGATCAGGATGCGGCCAGTGAACTGACCCGTTTCGATACGCCATGGTTGGTGAAGGATTGTCAGTGGGATGCCCCACTCATCAAGAAGGCCGTAATCTGGTTGTCCAAAACGGTGAATAAGCCGATTCTGAAGCTTACCGACGAGGATTACAACAATCACGGTATGGCGCAGTTGGCTGTTGATAAGGGACCTGCCTACGATATTAATATTCATATCTTTAATAAAATTCAGCACACGATTACCGGGTGGCCGGGAGGAAAGCCCAATGCAGATGATTCTCAACGTCCCGAACGGGCGGAGCCTGCCAAAAAACGTGTCATTATCTTTTCTCCACACCCCGATGATGACGTGATTTCGATGGGAGGTACATTTATTCGCCTGGTTGATCAGGGGCATGATGTGCATGTGGCCTATCAAACGTCGGGTAACACGGCCATATGGGACCATGACGTATTGAGGTACATGGAATTTACCATTGATTTTAACCGCAGCATCGGTGAGGACCCATCCAAGCTTGAGTCACTTTATGAAAAAATGAGAGTGTTCCTGGAAAAGAAGGAGCCGAATGATATTGACATGCAGGAAATCCAGGATGTGAAGGGATTTATTCGAAAGAGCGAAGCCATTGCCGGTGCCCGGTATGCTGGACTGGAGGACGATCATATTCACTTCATGCGCCTGCCATTTTACGAACGTGGTAAGGTAGAGCGTAATCCGGATATTGAAGATGATATTCAAATGACCATCGAGTTGCTGCAGAAGTACAAGCCCCATCAGATTTATGCTGCCGGGGACTTTGCAGATCCGCATGGCACACATATCAAATGTTTTAATATTGTCCATCAGGCAATGCTTCGATTGCGTGAGACAGAGAAATGGACGGAAGATTGCTGGTTATGGTTATATCGAGGCGCATG